>NZ_ABOX02000018.1 GCF_000172555.1 Pedosphaera parvula Ellin514 | reverse complement strand
TTCAGCTAATGCGGCATTGGGGGAACTATGCCGGACCTACTGGTATCCACTCTATGGATTCATTCGCCGACAAGGGCGTACGCCGCAGGATGCGGAGGATTTGACACAGGCGTTCCTCGCCCGGTTGCTGGAAAAAAACTTCGTTGCCGCTGCCAGCCAGGAAAAGGGAAAGTTTCGCACCTTTCTGCTCACCGCTCTCAAGCGTTTCATGGCCAATGAATGGGATCGTGAGCACGCAAAAAAACGGGGAGGCTTTCAAACAGCTGTTGACATCGACCAGGCGATGGCCGAAGCGCGTTTCCATTCAGAACTGGCTCATGACTTGCAGCCAGATACTTTGTTTGAGCGGCAGTGGGCGATGACGTTACTGGAACGAGTCGTGGCGCAACTTCAAGAGGAGTACACAACCACCGGACGCACCAAGCTGTTCGTGCATTTGAGAAATACTCTGGTCATGGACGAGGCTGCCCAGCCTTATGCCAGGATTGCCGTCGAACTCAACCTGACCGAAGCCGCTGTGAAAACGGCCGTTCATCGGCTGCGCGGTCGTTACCGGGAGCTTCTGCGAATCGAAATCAGCAAGACGGTGGTTTCGCCAGAGGACATTGAACCGGAGCTGCGACATCTCTTCTCGATTTTCAGCCGGTGAAAAATAGTTTCATTTTCTGCGTTACCTTTTGTCTCGTTTGCTTAAGGAGGTATGGAACGAGATCATGAGTGAGAGCGTGAACATAGACTTGCCAGAGTGCAAATGCCCAGGTTGCGGCATGGAGTTGCCGGGGCAAATGGCATCCACATTCTGTCCGAAATGCCTGTTAAAAGCGGGCTTGGGCACGCAATTCGACATCGAACCCGAAGAATCAACTGTAGCTCCGCGGTCGTCCAAATCCTCAAAAGGGCTGCCCCAACCGGGCGAACTGTTTGGTCATTATCAAATGATCCGATTGCTTGGGCAGGGTGGCATGGGAGTGGTCTATGAAGCTGAAGATTTGGAAAGCGGTCGAAGGATTGCGCTGAAAATATTGGGGCAAGCTCTCGATTCCCCGGATGCGCGAAAGCGGTTTTTGCGTGAAGGACAACTGGCGGCTTCGATCAATCATCCGAATAGTGTTTACGTTTTTGGAACGGAAGAGATTGGTGGAACGCCGGTGATTGCGATGGAATTGATGGTCGGGGGAACATTGCAAGATCGACTAATCAAGGATGGTCCTTTGTCGGTGGCGCAAGCGGTGGACAGCGTGTTGCAAATTATCGCCGGGCTGGAGGCGGCCCGGAAAGTGGGAATTCTGCACCGCGATATCAAGCCATCGAACTGTTTTATAGATAGCGATGGAACTGTGAAGATTGGAGACTTCGGGCTCTCCATCAGCACGGTCGTGCGCACCGAATCGAATGTAACCGAAGCTGCTGCACTGTTCGGAACCCCTGCGTATTCTTCCCCGGAGCAATTGCGTGGGGATGAATTAAGCGTGCGCTCGGATATCTACTCCGTTGGGGTGATGCTGTATCAATTGCTGACTGGTCGAATGCCCTTTGAAGCAGCCAATGTAGTGCAACTGCTGGCCACTGTGCTGGAGCGTCGGGCTGAATCGCCTGCGAAATGGCGACCAGAAATTCCAAAAGGACTGGGGCGTGTGGTGCTGCGTTGTCTGGAGAAGGATGCTGGAGACCGCTTCGCAAGTTATGACAAATTGCGTGAGGCACTGTTGCCGTATGGCTCCAGTGCTCCGGGGCTCGCCACGCCGGGAGTACGTTTTCTGGCAGGTTGCATTGATGTATCCCTGCCGATACCGTTTTGTTCCTTTGGCGCACAGTTTTTCGAATCTCGTAGCTGGCTCCTCGTTTCCACCCTGACTTTCTGGACAATTATTCTGAGCTATTACTGCTTGTTCGAAGGCATTCTCGGCGCCGGTGCTGGCAAGGCTTTGTTCGGTTTGAGAACGGTTAATCGGGTCGGGAATCCGCCGGGATTGATGCGAGCGTTTTTACGCGCAGTGATTTTCGTTGGCGTCTCCATGGTTGGCATCGATGTAGTCGGAGTGCTGGTGTCTGATCACATTGGCAACAAAGTGATTGAAGGGTTGATTGCGATATGCGTTTACTTTGTGCTTTTGGCGCTTACATTCGTTCCTGCTCGCAAGAGCAATGGCTTTCTCGGACTTCATGACTTTGGTAGCCGAACTCGCGTCATGCTGAAAAGCTCCATGGTAACAAGACCGGGATTGCCGTCCAAAGACGAACAAACTCCGAACACCGAGACCTCCGTGCGCATCGGCCCTTATCATGTGCTCGGCAAAGTCGGCGAAACCGATGGTGGCGAGATATTGTTGGGCTATGATGCCCGGCTCCTGCGAAAAGTATGGATACGCAAGCTGCCGTTGGGCACTCCTTCTTTAGGCGGAGAAGTGCGAAACCGGGCTCGAGCAGGGCGACTCCGCTGGTTGAATGACAAACGAACCGAGGTCGAAGCCTGGGATGCTTACGAGGCCTTGTCGGGTCGGCCATTGAGTAACTTGCTTAGCGAGCAGCAGAGCTGGGAGCGGGTACGCTTTTGGCTTCTGGACTTGGCGGAGGAACTACACGCTGCACAAAAGAGCGATTCCATTCCAGTGATGAAACTGGATCACTTGTGGATCACGGATGATGGTCACGCCAAGCTGCTTGATTTTCCTGCTCCGGGTGCGGTCCTGGCAATTTCTGCTTCAGAGGAAAATCCGCCAGTGAGCCCACCTGCCAGTCATGAATTTTTGTATGTGGTGGCAGCATCGGCTCTGTGCGGGCCTGCGCTTGGCATGCGGGAAGCGAAACGGATGAGTGTTGCCTTGCCGATTGCCCTGCACGCGAGAAACCTGCTTGAGAAAATAAGGAGAGAAATATCTCCGCAAGAGGTGGCGAATCAGCTCAGACCTTTGCTGGGCAAAATCGCAACAATCTCGCGTGCGCGCCGTCTGGCTCTGATCATGGGCGGGCTTTGGTTTCCTATTTTTCTTCCACTCTCGCTGGTTTTCATGAAAGACGAGGACGGTTCTTCGCTGGCCCATATGGAGATGCTTTGGTTTGTAAGACTTTTTTGGAAGTATGCGATTTCAGTTGTTGTAGTCCCGTGTCTGATCTCTGCATTGCTCTTCCGTGGAGGGGCCTTGATGCATGGGCTCGGAATTGTGCTGGTGACAAAAGATGGCAAACTTGCATCACGAGGCAGAGTGCTGTGGCGAAACCTGCTGGCCTGGCTGCCCTTGATGCTGTTGCCAAGATTGGCGGTACTGCTTGGACTCCTCATTGGCCTGGAACAAGCGACGTCTGTTTTATTGCCCTT
The DNA here is from genome assembly GCF_000172555.1 of Pedosphaera parvula Ellin514. Taxonomy (NCBI): domain Bacteria; kingdom Pseudomonadati; phylum Verrucomicrobiota; class Pedosphaerae; order Pedosphaerales; family Pedosphaeraceae; genus Pedosphaera; species Pedosphaera parvula. The sequence goes on along the minus strand of NZ_ABOX02000018.1, from coordinate 113,478 downwards.
GCTTGCCATACTGACGATTGTCTCCTCAATTCTTCCCGGACGCAGCCTGCAAGATCGTCTGGCGGGAACTTTCCCTGTGCCCAGGTAACATTTCAATTTAATCAACATTCAACTCGTAAAAATCTATGTTAAAGAGCAACCTTATAGCCTCCCTCCTCCTATTGATTGCGACCATTGGTCGCGCGCAGCCAGCCGAACCGACGCCGGCAGAAATAAAGCAAATGCTGCAGGAACGCGTCGATGCCACCGGGAAGGGTGTGGGCATCGTGCTTGGCCTTATTGACGAAAGCGGAACGAAGATCATCCAGTGCGGTGAGATGGGCCGCACCAACCAAACCTTGAACGGCGACACACTTTTTGAAATTGGTTCCGTCTCCAAAGTTCTTACAGCTTCCTTGCTGGCAGACATGGTGCAACGGGGCGAAGTGAAATTGGATGATCCTGTTTCCAAGTATCTGCCGACCTCAGTTCATATGCCGACTCGTAACGGTAAGGAGATTACGTTGCTGGATTTGGCGACCCAATCCTCCGGCCTGCCACGCCTGCCGGATAATCTGGAATCTGCCGACGAGAGGAATCCCTATGTAGACTATACCGTGGACCAGCTTTATGAGTTTCTTTCTGACTACAATCTCAAAAGAGATATTGGAGTAAAATACGAGTACTCCAATCTGGGCGTGGGCTTGCTGGGGCATGTGTTGGCGTTGAAGGCGGGCACTAATTACGAGGCGCTGGTGAAGGAACGCGTTTGCCGGCCTTTAGGCATGACCAACACGGTGGTTATGATTACGCCGGAATTGAAAGCGCGGTTGGCCATTCCGCACAATGAGTCAGGCCGTCCGGTTTCAAACTGGGATATCGTTACGCTTGCAGGGGCAGGGGGACTGAGATCCACTGTGAATGACATGTTGAAATTCCTTTCAGCGAACATGGGAGTCCTGCAGTCCCCGCTGACTACAGCGATGGACCTGGCTCAGGAAGCCCACCGCCCAGCCGGTGGGCCAAACATGAAGATTGGCCTCTGCTGGCATATCAACCTGCGGCATGGCACGGAACTCGTGTGGCACAACGGCGAGACGGGTGGCTATCACTCCTTTATCGGCTTCGATAAAAAGAGCAAGCGAGGCGTTGTCATCCTGTCGAATTCAGCCAATGACATCGACGACATCGGATTTCATTTACTGAACCCGAAGTTCAACCTGGCCAAGGTCGAGGTAAAGAAACCTCGCAACACCATTGCCTTGAGCGCGGATGCCTTAGTCAACTATGTGGGCGTTTACCGGCTGAATCCGGCTGTCGTGTTCAATGTGCGCAACAATGGAGATCAGTTGCTGGTTCAGCTCACAGGACAATCTTATCTGGAAGTTTATCCGGAATCGGAAAGTGAGTTTTTCTACGAGGCGGTGGATGCGCAGTTGACCTTCAACAAGGATAAGCAAGGTAGGATAACCAGCCTGGTGCTCCATCAAAACGGATTCGACCAGAAGGCCAAAAAGATTTCTGATCAGCCGCTCAAGCAGCGGGTGGCGGTTAAATTAGACCCGAAAACGTACGATGACTATGTTGGAAAATATGAATTGGGGCTTTTTGCAGAGTTCACGATCAAGCGCTCAGGGAACAATTTGTTGGCCAAGTTGACGGGGCAATCCTTCCTCGGGATTTTCCCGCAAAGTGCAACGGAGTTCTTTTATAAGGAGGTGGAAGCACAATTGACCTTTGAAAAGGATGCGAATGGGAAAGTTACCGCCCTGATTCTTCATCAAAACGGAATTGATCAGAAGGCAAAGAAGGTTCAATAGCAGTGCATCACTTGCAGAATGGCTGCTTCCGGTGTTGAATGGATACATGGAAGCATTTCAACTGATCGCTCATGGCGCGCCGGGGAAATTCGAGTTGCGTGAAGTGCCTGAGCCGAAGCCTGCGCCTGACGAGGTGTTGGTGCAGGTGCAATCGTGTGGATTGAATCACCTGGATCTCTGGCTGGAGGAGGGAGCGTTGCCGGTCCCGGTTGCGCTTCCTCGCACGCCAGGGGGCGAAATTGCAGGGAGAATTTTGGAGATTGGTGCTTCGGTTGAGGATTGGAAGCCGGGAGACAGGGTCGCGGTGCAATCCAATCTTTTTTGTGGTGAATGCGAATTCTGTAGAAAAGGCGAAGAGTCGCTCTGCTTGAAGGGGGAGCTTCTCGGTGTGCAACGTGATGGAGGTTTTGCTGAGAAGGTAGTTGTCCCAGTGCGTGCGCTGGTGCGTTTGCCGGAGAGTGCTGATTTCGATGCTTCTGCGGCATTGACACTGGCCGGCAGCACGGCCATGCACATGTTGACCAATCGAACAGCGGTCCATCCCAATGATTGGGTGCTGGTCATGGGAGCCTCCAGCGGAGTCGGTTCCGCAGCAATCCAAATCGCGAAAGGTTTGGGTGCTCGTGTCGTGACCACTGCATCCACTGAAGCAAAGCGTGTTCTCGGAAAGCAATTGGGCGCCGATCACGTTGTGGATTCCAACGATCCGAACTGGCCAGCCGAGGTGCGGAAGATTACGGAAAAGCGCGGCGTGGATGTCGCGGTGGAACACATCGGTGGTGAGGTGTTGCCGAAGGTCTTTGAGTGTCTGGCGCGTGGTGGCACAGTGGTAACCTGCGGCGCCACGGCGGGACGAGATGTCACAATTAATTTATGGCCGTTCTTCGTAAAGCAACAACGACTGATTGGTAGTTATGGACGAAACAAGGCAGACATTGAGGCCACGTTGAAATGGGTTGCCGCCGGAAAGCTCATACCGGTCATCGACAGCATCTACCCGCTGGATGAAACCGATGATGCCTTTGCTCATCTCCGCTCTCGCAATGTGTTGGGCAAGGTTTTGATAGAACCCTACGAACCAATCTCACGGGCCGGAGCGATGGCCTAGACATTTAAGTTCAGAATTCCTGCTGTAAAAACTTGCTTGACAATTACACTTTGTGATACAAAGTGAAGGCATGGAAACCAACTGGGCCGCGCAGAACCTTCAAGCGATACGCACCTTGATGGAGCGCTCCGCCATCTATCGGCGCGCCCTGGCTCCAGTGATGACTTTCACCGGTTTGGTGGGGGTGGTGGCTGCCGTAGTGGGTTGGTATTTAAATATTGAGAGCGCCAAGGCTTTTGCCGCTTACTGGATGACTGTCAGTTTGATTGCAGTTGGAGGCGATTACATCCTCGTGCGCGGGCAATCATTGAAGGATAGGGAACCATTTTGGTCGCCACCGACGCGGCGGGTGACACAAGCCATGATGCCGGCTTTGTTTGTGGGAATGATGGCCGGAGTCATTTGTTTACTTTGGGTGGAAAATGCTGAAATCCCGGTATTGCTTCCGATACTTTGGATGTTGCTTTATGGCTGTGCCATTCATGCGGCCGGCTTCTTTATGCCACGTGGTATCAGGCTTTTCGCATGGGGTTTTATAATACTTGGCTGCGTCCTCCTCGTCAGCCTGAGATTTGCGGATATACAGATGCCGATCAAGTTGGGGCATGCCGAAATGGGGCTGTTCTTCGGAGTATTTCAACTGGCCTATGGAGTCTATCTCTACTTCACGGAACAGAGGAAGAATGAAACGTGAGCGTGAATCCAGAACCATTTCTCAACCTGGATCGTGTCATACACGAGAAGGGTCGCCTGGCAATTATGTCTCTGCTGGCCGCCTCGCCAGAGCTCTCATTTACGGATCTGCGCAACTCTTTGAACATGACCGACGGGAACGTAACCACGCACATTCGTACTTTGCAGGAAGCGGGTTATATATCGGTCGCAAAAACTTTTCAGAAAAATCGGCCGCTCACCACCTGTTCGTTGACTCCTGCCGGCAGAAAAGCTTTCACCACGTACATCAATTTGCTGGAGGAGATTGTCCAGCAAACCAAACTTAAATAATTTTTTGTTGAACGAAAATGAAACTCGCATGGTCTTTAACTTTGTATCACAAAGTGATATTTGTCTTATGAATATTATTCGAGCTGAACATATGGGCATGTGCTTTGGTGTGCGAGATGCCATTACGCTTGCCACGAAGGAAACTGCGTCCACACCGCTTACCATTCTCGGTGATTTGGTCCATAATGAAACCGTGCTTTCCAATCTCCGGGCACACGGAATTAAATTTGAGCAGGAAATTGAGGCGGTTACAACGGACTCCGTCATGATTACGGCCCATGGCGCTTCGGAAAAGTCGATCAACGAAATCAAAGCCAGAGGATTGAAGGTCCTGGAAGCAACCTGCCCATTGGTACACTTTGCGCATCGCTCGGTGGCCGAGTTGGCGAGGGACGGTTATCATCCGGTGATTATTGGCAAGCGCGACCATGTGGAAGTGCGCGGTCTCACGGGGGACTTGAAGGCGTTCGACGTTGTTCTGAGCGAAGCCGATATCGAGAATCTACAGGAGCGTGCCCGTTTTGGAATTGCGGCACAGACAACGCAACCGATTGAAAAAGTGCAGCGACTCGTCGGCATCGTCAGAAAGAAATTTCCCAATTCAGAAGTTCGATTTGTAGACACCGTGTGCCGTCCGACGAAACAACGCCAATTTGCAGCAGTTGAACTCGCACAAAAAAGTGACGTGGTAGTGGTGGTCGGCGGGGCGCATAGCAACAACACGCACGAACTGGTGAAAACATGTGGGCGATATTGTCCCCGGGTTCATCACGTGCAGTTCGCGAACGATTTGCGAAGCGAGTGGTTTGAGAATGCCGGGATAGTGGGAATTACAGCGGGAACTTCAACGCCTGACAGCACCATTAATGAGGTGGAACAGGCTCTGCGCCAGTTGGCCGACAACGTATGTAACAGAAACTAGCGGAGCAGAATTAAAATGAAATCAATCAGGAGGATGCACCATGAACCATGCCAAATGGATCGCGTATTTTGAACGTAACCGCCTGGATCGCCTGGAGCCTGACTGGTCGGCTCCGGTATCGATTTCAGAGAGGACGTTTGGTCTTTTCTTAAAATCAATCGAACAGTTTCGTTTGGGTGATGGCGGAGGACCTGCGTCATTGATCGCTTTTGACGCGGAACGGTTTCGCAGCAGTACAGAGCAGATGCGAAAGATCGTAGATTTGTGGTTTGCCGAGGAGGCAGAGCATGCGCGATTGCTTGGCTGCGCCGTGGAGCGTTTGGGAGGGCGGGCCATCAATTCGCATTGGAGCTTCACTGCTTTCTGCTGGTGCCGGCGTGCTCTCGGAGTGCGATTCGAGCTGCAGGTCCTATTGCTCACCGAGCTTGTGAGCACTGCTTATTACCGGGTGTTGCGCGCTCATTCTCCTGATATTCCGGTGGCGCAAATGTGCACACTCATTTTGAGAGATGAAGCAGGGCATGTTGCGTTTCATCGCGATCGGTTGGCAGATTCTCGACAACATGTGAAGGGGGGCAGTAACGCGCTTTGGAGGACGCAATTTTGCGTGCTTGGGCTTGCGGCAGCGACGATGCTTTGGGTGAATCATGGTCCTTGCCTTACAGCGATTGGTGGGTCGCGAGTGGAGTATTTTCGCGAAGTGCGGCAGCAACTGAGGCACTTTATCGTATCACTTTATCAACTCATCAAAGGGGCGAAGAAGGAATTCTCTTTTGCCAGGCGAGGTAATCCTCATGTTGGCAAAGGGGCGATAACTGGATTGAAGTCCACGTAAAGCAGTGATGCGTCAAACGCAAGCGGCAGAAACGAATTCTGTGATTAATACGGGTTAAGTCGAACGAGGAGAATTATGAGGGAGAGAAAACGTTGGGTGACGGTGGTGTTATATGCCATGGCAATGGCATGGGTGGAATCGGCGGTTGCGTTCTATTTGAGAACGATGATGGCTCAAATGGACCCGTATCATCCTTATCCTGTGCATCTGGCCAAAGGCATAGGTCACGCAGAACTGGTTCGCGAAGCGGCAACGATGGTGATGCTCTTAACCGTGGGTTGGCTGGCGGCTAAGAACTGGCGTTCGCGCGTGGCTTACATGTTTATCGCCTTCGGTGTGTGGGATATTTTCTATTACATTTTTCTCAAGGTAATAAGTGGGTGGCCACACTCGATATTCAATTGGGATTTGTTGTTTTTAATTCCTTTACCATGGTGGGGACCCGTGCTGGCACCCTGCTGCATCGCAACGCTGATGATCCTCGGGGGAACGCTGGTCACGCAATTCAGCCGGGCAGGGGTTCGCCTTTGGCCTGGAGGGCTGACCTGGATTATCAGCTTTGGCGGTGCAGCAGTGGCGCTTTACGTTTTCATGGCCGATACTATTCGCGTGGCACCTCAAGGAGGCGAAGCCGCGCGGAATGTCCTTCCAAACAGTTTTAACTGGCCTTTGTTCCTGGCCGCACTGGTTTTAATGGCGACACCGGTTTTGGAAATAGCTCGCAATGTGTGGAAGCGGAGGTTGGTTTTATGGCAAAACCCGGAAGGTGCTGGCAGAAATGGCCCGGTAGGAGTATCCATAACTAGAGCAGGGAGAGGCTCAATCAATCGAGGAGAACAGTCATGAAACAAGGAACACGGTGGTTAACGGTGGTTGTGTTTGGAATCGCCATGGCTTGGATGGAATCGGCGGTGGTTTTCTATCTCCGCACCTTGTCTGATCGCATCGAACCCTTTCAGAATGATCCTTTGCCGGCGGTTGCCGGGCTTGCCTTGGTGGAGGTGGTTCGGGAAGCAGCGACATTAATCATGCTCTTCACGATGGGGATGCTGGCAGGTCGTACGTGGCGGAGTCGATGGGGGTATGCGGCCATAGCTTTCGGCGTGTGGGATATTTTTTATTATGTTTTTCTAAAGGTGATTACCGGCTGGCCGCATGCGCTGACGGATTGGGATATTCTCTTCCTGCTGCCATTGCCCTGGTGGGGCCCGGTCATTGCGCCCGTCCTGATCGCATTGTTAATGATTATTTGGGGAACCTTGGCCACTCAGTGGGAACACCGGCTGGATTGTCCGTTTCGAACTGAATGGAAGGCATGGGTGTTAAACTTTGCAGGGATGCTGCTGGCCTTATACGTATTCATGGAGGACGCCATTCGAGTGGCCGGCAAGGGGGAGGATGCATTGCGTGCCATGTTGCCAACCTCGTTTGATTGGTCCTTGTTTCTAATTGCTTTGGTACTGATGTCAGCGCCGGTGCTCGGCCTGATTTACAGGATCTGGCGCACGAATCCATCTGTGAACTCACACTCACTAAAGGAGCAATCGAATGAAGAACTGGCTTAGATACTTTGATTACAATCGCGTTCATCGCCGGGAGGTTCCCTGGAATAAAGGAGTGAATGTCGCGACTCGATTACGCGGACCGTTGATACATTCGTTGCAGCGATTTCAGGTTGGCGAATCTGGCGAGGGCCGCCATCTTCGCAAACAAGCGGCGACCACCAACGATTCGGTCTATATGGAAAGTATCGATCTTTTCATCAAGGAAGAGCAGGAGCATGCGCGCTTGATGGCAGAGGTGCTTAAACTTCTGGATGCACCCTTGATTGGGCATCATTGGAGCGACACCTGCTTTATCCTGCTGCGTCGGCTTTTCGGATTGAACCAGGAACTGCTTGTGCTGCTGATGCCAGAGATGATTGCCAAGCGTTACTTCCGCGCGGTGCGTGACGGTGTTGATGACCCGGTAGTGCGTGCGGTCTGTGCGCAGATTGTACACGACGAAGAAGGGCATGTGGCTTTCCATATGGAATTTTTACAAGGCGCGTTTGTGGACCTTTCAATTCCGTCCCGACTGGCGTTGCGAACTGTCTGGAGAATCCTATTCAGAGCCTCATGCATGGTGGTATTGTGGGACCACCGGAAGATTTTGCGTGAAGCGGGTGTTTCGACTGCACAATTTTGGTGGGACTGCGGGCTTATTTTTGATGAGGTGGCAGCGGGCATATTCAGCTATGCACCAACCCGGGCCTTTGTCAGGCCGGCGGCACTCGTTGAGGCAGAATGAACGTGGAGAATGATTTGATGTCCATCTTATGAAGCTGCATCAAACTCCAATGGGGGAAAAGCATCCTAAATTCCAATGACAGCCCGCTCGAACATTTTGAACCCGAATCAGATCGGCGTTGTGCTGCGAGGTGAGCCCACATTGATGAGTGAGTGGGTTCAGACATGGAGTTTGAGGCGAACGACCCTGCATGTGTTCACAATCTTCATCGGAGCCGGTCTATATGGTGCTGCCATGGGTTGCTGGCGCGATCCCTGGCAGGGGTTGTACGTCGCCATCAAGTTTCCATTGATTATTCTCCTAACCACGCTCGGCAACGGATTGATCAACGGAATGTTTGCGCCCTTGCTCGGTTTGAACCTGGGCTTTCGCCAATCCATGCAGGCTGTCCTCATCAGTTTCACCATCGCAGCAACCATTTTAGGATCCTTCAGCCCGCTGGTATTCTTCCTGGTGTGGAATGCTCCGGCGATGTCTGCCCATGTCGCCGGCGCTTATAGCTTTATTCAGCTGACGCATGTCATAATTATCGCTTTCGCCGGGATAACGGCGAACGTGAGGTTGGTTCAACTGCTGCAACGCCTTAGTGGAAGTATCGCGGTGAGTCGCCGTGTGCTTTTTACCTGGCTGACGGTGAATCTTTTCCTGGGCAGCCAGCTCTGCTGGATTCTAAGGCCATTTATTGGTTCGCCAGGTTTGCCGGTGGAATTCCTGCGACCGGATGCTTTCAAGGGCAATTTTTTTGAAAGCGTTTTTCGATCCGTCCAATATTTGCTTTTTTCCTGACCAAACAACCACAGCCAGACAAAACTATGAACGGTAACAATCCTGAGACATTCGGCCAAACTCCCGCAGGCAATAATCCCATTTTGCCGCCCAGTCCTCCTTTGATTCCTTCAGCCAATGCGAGCGCACTGGTTAATGCAAGCTTTCAACCGCTCGGCTCGCACCCTTCCGAACAGGTGCCGATCACGGGGATCATAAGCGCGGTGGAAGCCATTCTACGCCAGCCAAGGCGGGTGCTGTTCCAGCTTAAGCAGCCCAATGCCAGCCGGGTAACCACCGCGCTATTGATCATCGCCATCCTTTGCAGCCTGATTTATGGAATTATTGTCGGAACATTTTCCGGCGGCCAGCAACTTTGGGCGGCACCGGTAAAGATTGCCGCAGGTCTGCTTATCGCTGGTTTGATCTGTCTGCCGAGCCTTTACATTTTTTCCTGCCTTGGTGGTTCACAGGCGCGTCTCGCAGAGGTGTTTGGATTGGTTGCGGGATTGATGACTTTGATGACCGTTTTGCTGGTGGGTTTTGCTCCCGTGGCATGGGTGTTTTCGCAGTCCACCAAATCAGCTGCCGTGATGGGAACCATGCATTTGGGTTTCTGGTTGGTAGCCACCATATTTGGGGTTCGGTTTATGAATTCAGGTTTCAGGTATCTTGGCTCGAAGTCAGAAGGAGGATTAAGAATTTGGGTGGTCATTTTTATTCTGGTTGCTTTGCAAATGACCACCGCCTTGCGTCCTTTGATCGGCACCTCGGATAGGTTTCTTCCGCCACAAAGTGAAAAGAAGTTTTTCATCAGCCATTGGCTTGATTGCATGAAAAGTGAAGATCGGCCAAATGCGGTCGAGAGCAGTGCGGCCAAGTATTAAGTCATTTGCTAATTTGCTCAAGGAGCTGTTACTTATTGCCCATTGGAGAGTGTGCCGGTAAATCCGGCCAATCGGAACAGACAAGAAATTATGAAGCCAAATAATCTGAATTTGAAACAGGAAGTAGCGATACCTTTGTTGACTCTGCTTTTTGTTTCTGGGGTGGGAGCAGTTTTGGTGGGCTTGAGAGTGCTATGGACTCGCGACTGGAATTACTGTTTCCTGATCTGGAATTTATTTCTGGCCTGGATGCCGCTGGTGTTTGCGGTGGGTGTATCGCGTCGATACCGAAAGGGAGAACGTCTGGGCTTTGCCATTTACTCACTCGCAGCGTTGTGGCTGTTGTTTTTTCCCAATGCGCCATATATTTTTACCGATCTCATCCATCTGACCACCTGGTTCAAGCACCGTTATTGGACCGACATGAGTTTGATTTTATTGTTTGCCTTCACAGGATTCCTGCTCGGGTTCATGTCCCTTTACCTGATGCAGCGAGTAGTGGCGGATCGTTTTGGTGGGACTATGAGTTGGCTGTTTATCATGGTCACGGCAGGTTTGGGTGGATTTGGAATTTATCTTGGACGTGTTCGTCGGTGGAATAGTTGGGACGTTGTGGTTGATCCGATGGGAATTGTTCGTGATATGGCTCATTGGGTGACACATCCCATGGCTAATAGAACCTGGATTGGCTTCACCGCTTTGTTCGCAACTTTTTTGTTTCTTGGTTATTTAATGTTATATGCGCTGACGCATTTGCAGCCAGCGCAGCAACGTGAAGTGACAAATTGATTTGGAAGTGAAGCAAGAATTTGTGGAAATGAGATAATCCTTCCAAACTCGCAACATGAATCGTGAAATCATCCTTCGTCGGAGAATAAAGTTCCTGACCTGGTTCTTTATTTTTGGTCTGGTTATCAGCGGTGCCACCGCCATTCCTTTGGAATGGGAACTGGATATTCTCGCCAAGATTCTGGGCGTGGGTGGCCAGACGAGCTCGCAGGTGAACTCGGGATTGGCCCATTGGATACTGCGGGTGCGGGAGGCTCTGCGCGATAATGGCGCGCGGTATCCGTTCATGGCGTATGGAACTGACTGGCTTGCGTTCGGGCATTTTGCCATCGCAGTTGCTTTTGTTGGGGCATTGAAGGATCCAATTCGCAACAAATGGCTGTTCAACTTCGGCATGATTGCCTGTGTAATGATCATTCCTTATGCGTTTATCATGGGCGCAGTGCGGGGCATCCCGGTTTATTGGAGGTTGATCGATTGTTCATTTGGAGTCATTGGGATTGTTCCTGTTTGGTATTGCCTGCGTGCTGCCAACGAAGTTGAAAAATTATCTCAAGTTCAACCAGTGCCCGCGCTCAAATATTTTACTGATCGAGTTTGAGTGAGCCGACTCATGCAGGAAGTGTGAAATAAAAAGTGGCCCCTTGATCCACCGCTCCTTCCGCCCATACCCTGCCACCATGACGACCGATGATGCGGTGTACCGTCGCCAACCCGATGCCTGTGCCGGCAAAATCTGCTTCCGGATGCAACCGTTGAAACACACCAAACAGTCTATCGGCAAAAGCCATGTCAAAGCCGGCACCGTTATCCCGCACAAAGTAAACCTTCTCAGTGTCCCTCGCGAACATGCCAAACTCAATCCGTGCCGCCGGAATCTTGCTCGTAAACTTCCACGCATTGCGAAGCAGGTTTTCCATCACGATCCGCATCAGCCGTTGATCGGCATTTACCATTAAGTCCGGCTGAATATAAAAAGCGGCTTTTCGTTCAGGATCCTGTTGACGTAATTCACCCGCCACGGTTTCCGTCAAAGCGCTGAGGTTAAATTCGTTTCTATGAATCTGACTGCTGGTCACCCGGGAGAGTTCCAATAAATCTTGAATCAACTGGCTCATCCGATGGGCGGCGGAGCTGATGAATTCGAGATAACTCTTTCCCGTTTCATCCAGTTTGTCGCCGTAGTCCTCGATCAACATGCGGCTAAAGCCATCAATCGTTCGCAACGGCGCGCGCAAATCGTGGGACACCGAATACGAAAACGATTCCAATTCCTTGTTGGCAGTTTCCAATTTGGCGGTGCGAATACGACTCTCTTCCGCGATCTTCCGATCCGTGATGTCCTGGACAGTCCCCATCAAACGAACGACTTTGGTATTATTATCACAGGCAAACTCACCATGCGCGAAAATATGCCGCACCGCGCCATCCGGGCGAACAATACGGTAGTGTTCCCGGAAAGGACGCGCATGTTTGCGCATTTCTTCGATTTTTTCACGCATCATCGGCCGGTCGTCCGGATGAATGCTCTCCAGAAAGGAATTTGCCGTGATGGGAAAAGACTGTGGTTCCAAACCAAAGATCCGGTAAAGCTCATCCGACCACATCACCTTGCGCTCCGTGACATTCCATTCCCAACTCCCAATATTGGCAACCCGTTGCGCCTCCTTCAACCTGGTTTCGCTTTGTTTAAGTGCCTTTTCAGAGCGCTTCCGTTCCGTGACATCACGTTGAATCGCCACGAAGTGAGTGCATCTGCCGCGTTCATCGATGATGGGGGTAATTTCGATTTCCCACCAAACCTGCTCGCCGCTCTTGGTGTAATTAATTATTTCCTCACGCGTCGGGGTTTTGGATTCCAACGCCGCGCGGATTCGCTGGCGAATGGTGTGGCTGGTTTTGGGACCTTGCAGGAAGCGCGGACTCTGGCCAATCGCTTCCTCCTGGGAATAACCGGTGTACTTGGTGAATGCTTCGTTTACAAACACGATCCGCGGCCCCGGTTCATCGAGCGGTTCGGCTTCGGTGATAATCACCACGTCATTGACCCGTGCGATGCAGGTTTCCAGGAGATGAACTTGGGCCGTGGAACGCTTCAGTTCAGTGACGTCATTCAAAAGAGCCAGCCGCGCCGCTTTCCCTTCATAGGTTACCTGCTCAGATGAAACATCCACATGGATCAGTGAGCCGTCCTTTTTGCGATGTCGCCAGACACCGACTTTCTGGAAGCCAATATTGCTTGCTGTTTGCTGTTTGGGAATGGCGGCTTTCAAACGGGGAATATCTTCCAAAGGACGGATATCCAGGATGGTCATCTTCAGGAACTCTTCCCGCGAGTAACCGTAGTGTTGAATCGCAGCTGTGTTGACTGCCACAAATGCGAGCGAATCAAGATCATACACCCACATTGGTAGAGGGTTATTCTCGAACAACACCTGATAATGGTCTTCGAAACGTCGCATATTTGCGTCTATCGAAATTTGTGGGAAATAATTTCCCTGCTAATATGACATATAACCGGACTGGCGGCTAACCGGCCCGGACTCTGTTCAGTCTCCAGATTCATCAGGCTTATTGTCTTCTTTCATTCCGGCTCTTTTCCCATTCGAAATTAATTTTAGCATTCTGTATAAAATTCTGATCCAAAATGTTTCCCGCATGTCGTTCATCCCAAATAACTGGTTTTCATTCTGCCCCCTGAATTTTGCATTCTGGTCTCTGAAATTTTTTTAACCGACCATTACCGACCTTTGGCGACTATTACCAACCTTTACCGACCGAACCCTCATACACGTATTAAATTTTAACCGACCAATAACTTCCGCTGGCTTCCGTCCATTTTCCAGTCCCTTAATATTTTTTCCACCATCATCCGCCGTCACATTGTTGCATTTGAAATTTGAAATTCGCCATTCGAACTTTTCCTAGCCTTCCGATACCTTCCGATACCTTCCGATACCTTCCGATACCTTCCGATACCTTCCGATACCTTCCGATACCTTCCGATACCTTCCGATACCTTCCGATACCTTCCGATACCTTCCGATACCTTCCGATACCTTCCGATACCTTCCGATACCTTCCGATACCTTCCGATACCTTCCGATACCTTCCGATACCTTCCGATACCTTCCGACTTTGCGTTCACAACTCGAAACTCCCATTTCCTGTGCCTTCAGAACTCCCAACCCTCCAACACCAACCGAGTCCCAAATTTTTGTTCCGGTCGGTTCATATTCATTCATCGTTGCGCTCCTTGCTTCATCCTGTCCTCGGTTTTCTTTCCGATACCTGATTAAAATAGCTTTCAATCAAACCCATGTCGCGGTCTCAACTTGGAAATGTGCGATGCCGCAATCGCTTCTTGCCAATAAACCCTACCTATATTTTAAATCATTGTTTTATATGCGGCTCTCTTTTAATGTGAAAAGCATACTGAGTCAATATATATTTTCATGTATTTCTCACTTAGTAAAACTAAGGCAGTTTCTAATCGAAACGATGCATTAAACGCGAACGCTAGTCCGAATTCTGGTTAGGATAAGGCGGAATTCCCACGTACTCCCAAAAATTTGCACGCTAAAACGTCAGCAGACCCCACTTCGGCCCACGATTTCTAGGCGGCTCAACATACTCAACCCGAAACGGAATTCACCTTTGAAATCAGTGAGGGCAGGGCGAGGAAAGTTGCATTTACACCGACAACTGCATCGGGAATTTTTCCTCAAACCCGCCAATGCCAGATCTGATTCCACGCTTCCATCCAGTTCTTTCCCTTGCTCACCACTTTCAACGGATCGGGAATCGTCACGCCATGACGCCCGCGAAATTCACCGGCCCTGTCCACCGTGGGAAGATCAATCGTGATCGTGCAAGGTGACTTCGGTTTGTAAGGCTTGACCGCTTTCAAATTTTTCAAAGCCTCGCGGGCACCGTCTTCGATCATCTGACGGGCGCGCACCGGCGGAATGTTACGTGCGGAAAAACGTGAAAGCCCCTTCTTCACCGCTACGGTGGTGACTCCTTCGCCCAAAAGCTCCTTCGCCTCGCGACAGGTCGCTTCATCGCCAGTAACCAGCAGCACGGGACAATTGTAATGACCGCACACAGCCGCATTGATGCCGGTTTCCCCAACTGGAAAATCGTTGAAATATAAATTGCGCCACGTCGTCGAGGAAATCGTGTGGCAAAGCACCCCGTCAGGAGTTCCGGCACGGGCATGCATGCCGACAAAGAGCGCGGCGTCGCAACCTTTTTCGAGCAGTTCCGTATAGCGTCCCCACGGATGATGATTCACCCATTCACAAGCCGGATCGAGCAATTCTGGGACAAGCGAGTTGAAGGTCCAACCACCGCCCGCACCATGGCAATCGACCACCACAATCTCGGTCGCACCCGCCGCCTTCGCGCCACGCACCGCGGCATTGATCTCCTCGGTATAGAGTCGGCGACATTCCTCATACAACGGTTTGCCCCCTTCTACCTGTTCCCAAACGACAATCCCGCTCACCCCTTCCATGTCCGTCATGATCAATACGCGCATAGTGCCCATACCCTCCCAAAAAGCTGGGAAAAATACACCTCAAATCAGACCTGGTTGGCAGACCAAGAGGTGCCGGAGCGCCGGTTTCCCAACCGGCTTACGATGAAGTATCCACGAAAGCGTCCGCTGGCTCTACCTCATTCGGTTAAACCAGCGCCGCCACCGCCGTTCGTTCATAAGGGGAAAGTCTCCGGTTCGTAGGCTGAAAAGCACTTATAACGATGCCGGAGACTGCCCGTAGGCGAACAAAGGCTATCCAGTCCCCCGGACTTTGGTAGTCACCAAATTTGATGACAAAGAAAGGGCCAGCCCTGCTTCCAGGACCGGCCAGAACTAATCAACCACCATCTTATGATGGGTTGCGGATGATTTTAAGAAGTCGGCATATATCTGGCAAAAAAGGCCAGCCTCCCCCGAAGCTGACCTTTACGATTATAATCTTTTACAAAGAAACATAACCTGTAAGTAACTCAAAGCTATTGGGGAAATAACCCGATATGGAAATGGCGGGTTGGCTATTGATTGAGTCATTTACTCGAGGCCTCCGCCAATCCCCTTGTTTCACGTCCAAAATCCGCTAATCTAAAGACGTGATCTACGATGCGTCATTGGATGAATTGCTGCAGCGGGTTTGGGATGGTCAGCGGGTGACCGCGGTTGAGGCGTTGCGGCTGTATCATTTGCCCCTAGAAGAGTTGGGGGCGTTGTCCGATCGGCGACGCCAGTTGATCAAGGCGCCGGCTTATAATGGTCACGGGAACAAGATCGTCACTTACATCGTCGATCGCAATGTGAATTACACGAACGTCTGCAATGTGTATTGCAAGTTCTGCGCATTCTATCGGACGGAGAAGGAGGATGATTCATATGTCATCACGCACGAGGAGATGGATAAGAAGATCGAGGAAACCATCGCGCTGGGTGGCACCCAGATTTTGATGCAGGGCGGGCATCATCCCAAGCTCAGCCTGCAGTGGTATCTCGATTTGCTTTCGCATATCAAGACCAAGTTCCCGCAGATCAACATCCACGGATTCAGCCCGAGCGAATTCATTCATTTCCGCGAAGTGTTCAATCTGCCGCTGGAGGAAATCATTTCGCAATTCGTGAAAGCCGGCCTGGGCTCCATTCCCGGCGGTGGCGGAGAAATTCTGGTCGATCGCGTGCGCAAACGGATTTCGCCACTCAAAGCGATGAGCGATGATTGGATGAGCGTGATGGATGTGGCGCATAAATTGGGTCTGGCTTCGACCGCGACCATGATGTTCGGCCATGTCGAGACCGTGGAAGAACGCATCGAACATCTCGAACGCGTCCGCGCTCAACAGGACAAGACCAAGGGGTTCACTGCCTTCATCGCGTGGACCTTCCAGGCGGAACATACAATGTTGAAGGCTACCACCGTCGGCGCCCACGAATATCTCCGCATGCAGGCGCTCAGCCGGATTTACCTCGATAACGTGCCGAACATCCAAAGCTCATGGGTTACCCAGGGACAGGAGATTGGCCAGATCGCCCTGAAGTACGGCGCGAATGATTTGGGCAGTATCATGATAGAGGAAAACGTCGTCAGCCAGGCTGGCACCACCTTCCGCATGGGCGTGGCCGACATGAAGCGGTTAATTACCGATCTCGGTTACGAGGCGCATCAACGGGATAATTGGTATAATTTGTTGAATTAGGCGTAATGTTGCGTATTGCGTGGTGCGTGTTCGGACGTGGGGGTTGGTGCGAGGAATGGCAGTAAATATTATCCAGCATTGGGAAATGGAGGTTGTAACAATGAGAAGGTCGCAGGTCATTTCCCAGGCCCAACGGGCCGGCTTTATCTTAGCCCAGACCATCGGTCTGGGTAACAGCCAAAAAACATTGCAAGGCCTGAAGGGCCGGCTTAACTACCACCCATGCCACAATCCCTCTCACGCATCCTCGTGCATCTCATATTCAGCACCAAAGACCGTTCCCCCGTTCTTACTCCGGAAATCTCAATCCAACTTTATCCCTACGCGGCAACGGTGCTCCGCGATATGGGTTGCCCCGCACTCCAGGTCGGGGGCCACACGGATCACCTGCATCTCCTCTTCGGACTTTCCCGCACACTCTCCATTGCCGAAACCGTCGAACACATCAAAACGACCTCCTCCAAATGGCTGAAAACCAAATCACCCGCACTATCCCATTTTCACTGGCAACTGGGCTACGGCTCCTTTTCCATCGGCAGCTCCCAGGCTGATGACGTGATCAAATACATCACCAACCAATCCGAGCATCACCGCAAAATGACCTTCCAGGAAGAATACAGAAAATTCCTGGAACGTTATCAGGTCCCCTACGACGAACGGTATGTCTGGGATTGAACCGTTTTGATCAGGCCAGGATTTCGAAGTATAGGAATGTAATGGGTTTCTAAACCGGCCCTTCAGGCCTTACAATCTTATTTTGGGCAGTTACCCAGACCGGTGGTCTGGGCTAAGATAAGGCCGACCCGTTGGGCCTCGGGCGGGAGTAGCCCATAAACAGACTAAGATAAAGGCAACTGTTGGCTTCATCCGTGGTTAAACCGCATTTCTCTTGCCCTCCGCTGACAGATATCGTATTCCGTGGCTGGTTAGACATTAAAGGATATGAATTCTTCCGCTCAAACAAACGTGGTAAAGAAGTGTCGTGCCTTTACCCTCATTGAACTGCTGGTGGTGATTGCGATCATCGGCATCCTCGCTGCCTTGCTGTTGCCCACGCTCGCCAGCGCCAAAAAAACCGCCCGCCGCATCAAGTGCGCCAGCAACCTCAAGCAACTCGCCGCCGGCATGCAACTCTACGCGGATGATCACAATGATTATCTGCCTGGCCCGGCGTGGCAGGGCTTTTATCCGGTTTATGACGACAACGAGGAACTTTTTCTGCTACGGTATCTTGCTACCTACTTGGGGCAACCTGCTCCCAGCTCCACGATAAAAGGAGTAGAGGTGGCCACCTGTCCGGAGTCAGCCGCGCTCACCAAAATGTCACTCTCGGGAAACCTTTCCACGACCTTGCGCCAGCCGTTGAGCTATATCATCAGCATCACCGTGACAAATATTAAGGATGATGTCGTGACGCGTCCCTTTGGCTATCCCTACAAGAGCCTGCCGAACAGCAACGGACAGACCACGAATGAGCCGCCCAAGAGATTACACGAGATTCGCAGTCCCACCACTTCATGGGCCATGGTCGATGCCGACCAGATGAATGCCATCAGCCTCGCCCAGTATTACACTTTTATTCCCGCCAATAAAGCCCACGGGAAAGTGCGGAACAACCTCTTCTTCGATTGGCATGTTGAGGCAGTAAAGGATTAAGCCTCGCCATTTTTGGCGGCGCGGGATGCATTTGAACGGGCTGTATTCCAGAATTTTGCCATCACTCAATTTCTCTCGACAGGGAGTTCATACATTTTTAAACTACCCGCATTGCCTGATTCCAATGCGGGTAGTTTATTTTGTGTCTCTGGTAATTCGTCTATTTGGCTCAGGACGCATGTATGGGCGCGGTAGGATTTTGGAATTTCACCAAATCACAAACCCAAGTGGTTCCCCCGGATTTGCGGCGGCATTGAGATACCTCTGGCTTGGACATTTTGGCTTGCTGGCTTTTTTGATTTCCTCAAAATAAGCCATGCTGGTGCTTTGGCCCGCCTGTTTGCTCATCCACACAGGTCTTTGATAATGAGGTCCTGCGCGCCGCAACGAAGAACATGACCAAAATTTTATTGTTGGGTCTGGGCCGCTGGGGTGCAAATCATTTGCGCAATTTAAACGCGCTGCCGATTGAATTATACGTAGCCGAGCGAGATGCGAAATTACTCGATCCCGCCCGCAAGTTGGGCTTGCCCGAAGCACGTCTCACCACGAACTACAAGGATTTCCTATCCAAGGTGGATGGGGCCGTAGTGGTCACGCCCGCGCAAACCCACTTTCCGTTGTGCAAAGAATTCCTTGAGGCCGGCAAGGACGTATTCGTTGAGAAACCGATTACGCTGACCTCGAAGGAAGCGAAGGAATTGACCGAACTCGCGGAGAAGAATAAACGCATCCTCCAAGTCGGACACATTTTCCGCTTCGACCCCGCCTCGCAATGGCTTAAGAACGCCATTCGGTCGGGACAGTTTGGCCGTGTGCAAATGTTGCGCAGCAATTTCAGCGGCTTCAAACGCCCGCGCAACGACAGCGGCATGATGTTCGCCGATGCGATTCATTTCGTGGATCTCTTTAACTATTTCCTCGGCAAAACGCCGAAACGGGTCCACGCCATCCTGCAGGATTTCCTCGGGCGCGGGGATAAGGACGATGCGTGCTTCCTGTCGCTCGAATATGAAACGGATAAGGGCTTGACCTGGGCGACCATCGAGACCAACTACTTTTTGCCCGGCAAATACCGCGAAGTGAGCGTCATGGGCAGCGAGCTGAGCGCCCTCTGCGATTTGAACGCGCCCAAGGATAAAATCAAAACCTTCGCGAACAAGCACGTAAAGGAAGGCAACGAGTTCAAAGCCGTGGAAGGAGCTTCTCAAGTCATCGAGACGAAAGCGGAGGAACCGCTAAAAGCCGAACTCCAGGCATTTATTGATTCCATCCAAACCCGTAAAGCGCCGCTGGCCGATGGTTGGGCCGGTTACGAATCCGTGCGCATCCTCGAAGCCGCTCAGGAATCAGCGAAGACTGGCCGAACCGTGACACTACCATAGGTTCATCCGCGAATTTCGCGAAAAGACGCTAATGAAAACTGAACCGCCTCAATCCCAAATTTTGTTGGCCTAGACATTAAATCAAACTTAAATTCGCGTAATTCGCGTAATTCGCGGATGGAAAACAAATATGCAAAAAATTCCGCTTTCGAAATGTTTTGTAAATGATGAAGTCCGCAACGCTGCCATTCGCGCGTTGGAATCCGGACAGTACATTTTGGGCAAAGAGTGCAAAGCCTTTGAGGAAGAAATCGCTGCGCACACCGGCACCAAACATTGCATCCTTGGTTCCTCCTGGACGATGATCGTTTATATGCTCCATCTGGCGCAGGAAGTAAAGCCAGGCGATGAAATCATCGTTCCGTCGCACACCGCGTTTCCCACCATGGAGCCGCTCATCCATTGCGGAGCCAAACCGGTGTTCGTCGATATCGATGACACGTTTTGCATGGATGTGGACCAAGTGGAGGCTGCGATCACACCCCGAACAGTTGGCATCATTCCAGTTCATCTCTACGGTCATCCGGTGAACGTGGACCGCATCCTGGCGATTGCGTCGAAGCATAAGCTTTGGGTAATTGAAGATTGCGCCCAGGCACAGGGTGCCAAATACAACGGCAAAACCGTCGGTTCCATGGGCAATTTCGGCGCTTACTCTTTCTTCCCTTCCAAGAATCTGACCGTGCTCGGCGACGGCGGTTGTTTGACGACCAATGACGACGCACTCGCCGAGAAAGTGCGGATGCTCCGCAATCACGGTCGCAAGGATAAGTACCTGCACGAATTCACCGGCTTTAATGTGCGCTTCAATGAGATCCAAGGCGCAATTGGACGGGTCATGCTGAAACATCTGGACGGTTTCAATGACCAACGCCGCGCCGTGGCCGCCCGCTACAATCAACGCCTCAAAGGACTCGTAGTCACCCCCAAGGAAATGCCGTGGGCGAAGGCGGTTTATCACATGTACGTGATCCGCGTGCAGAAACGCGATGAGTTGCAAAAGTTTTTGAAGGAAAAAGGAATCGAGACCGGCATTCATTATCCGGTACCGAACCACCAACAGCCAGCAGTCACCTCGAAGTTCAGCAACATTCCGAGCTTGCCGAAGACAGAGGCCGCAGTGAAAGAAATATTGTCACTGCCAGTCCACGGCGAAATGCCAGTGGAGGATGCCGACAAAGTGTGCGATGCGATTGCAGAGTTCCACGGACGAAAATAGCGAGTTTCCGGAAGTCGTAAGCAAAGCTCATGAGCGATCCAGCACCTATTTTGAGTCTCGTCATCCCTTGCTACAATGAGGAGGGGAATCTGCGGCATTTAATCGCAGCGATCCGCGAGGCCGTTGACCCTTTGAACCTGCCTTACGAGGTTGTGATTACCGATGATTGCAGCAAGGATAATTCCTGGAACATTCTCAAAGACCTGGCCGCGAAAGACCCGCGGATTCGCGTGCAGCGATTCGTTTTCAATTGTGGTGAATCGGCCGCGAGTTGGGCCGGGCTAAAAGCAGCGCGTGGCCAATATCTGGTGACGCTGGATGCCGACCTGCAGAATGATCCCCGTGATCTGCCGAAGTTCATCGAAGCATTGAAGAGCTGCGATTGCGTTTGTGGAACCCGTGTGGAATCGCGCGGACAGGGGGACAACATCGTTCGCATTATTTCGTCACGGATCGCCAACAGCGTGCGCAATAAATTGTCGGGCGAAAAAATCAGCGATGCCGGTTGCACCTATCGTGCGTTTAAGCGCGAATGCATCGGCAATTTGAAGTTTTTCAAAGGCATGCACCGTTTTCTGCCGACGCTATTCAAAATCGAAGGTCACACCGTGACTGAGATAGCGGTGAGCAACAACCCGCGATTCGCCGGCAAAAGTAATTATGGAGTTTGGAATCGGTTGTTTGCCTCGTTTTATGATTTGTTGGCTGTGCGCTGGATGAAGAAGCGGATGTTCCGTTTCGAGGTGGCCGAGAAGATAAACTGACCTGGTTCAGTGGCCCTGGCCGAAAACACTGTCCAGGATGACTTCCTTGGTCTTCCAGATAAGCGCCATGGTCATGGCCAATGGGAGAAGCACCAGGAAGATCATGAGCCACAAAATTCCCGGCCCCATGATGAGGAGAAAGTTGAGCTGGTAAGGCAGCAAATTCGGAAAGCGCAGGAGCAGGAAGAGCACAGCGCCAACGGTCAAGATGCCGAGTATCAAGTAGCGATTCAGAGTTGTGAAATATCTGGTTTCCTGGCGCAGACCTTCGTCGGGAAGCATGGCGCTGAGGCGATGCAAGACCAGGTTCAGATTACTAAGGAAGAGCAGTCCGGAAACTGCAAAAACCCCTACCATGGCCGTAAAAAAAGGTATGTTCGGCACCTGATTCCACCAGTGCAAAAAAGGACTCAGTCCAAAATTGATCATTGCCAGGAGTTTGGCGCGGTCCAGGGCGCTATGCCAGATGCGCTCCTGCTTTTGGAAGTAACCGAGCTGCCAAAGACCAAAGAGCAGCCAGCCAGTGACTACGACGCAGGGGAAAATTCCGAAGCTCCTGAGCACTTCGGTTTTGGCGGTTTCCACACACACGAGGAGAGCCACCGGCAAACCCCAAAAAAGGGCTGAAAGTCCTCGCACCAACCGGCCCAGCGAGCGTAACAAGTCGGCATTGGGTGGTGTTTCGGGCATTGCGGTTGGCAGCCAGTTTTGAGTGGATGAATTCAGGCTAAAAAGTTAGGTAAGTATAATCCTTCAGACCGCGCTCGTAATCATCGAGCAACCGCATCGCCTCCGAGGGTTTCATGCGGTCGGATTTGATGGCCTCGTCAATTTGAGCCTTCATTCGGCGCTTCAATTCATTTTCATCATACTGGACCGAGGCGAGTGCCTGGCCGATGGTGGTGCCTTCGATGATCTCCTCGACGTAATAACCAGCCGGCTCATCCGGATCGAGGAAGACGTGGACTTCGTTTACGCGGCCGAACAGGTTGTGCAGGTCGCCCATGATGTCCTGATAGGCGCCCATCAGGAAGATGCCAATATAATAAGGTTCCTGCTGGCCGTTTCCGTTGGTGCCCAACTTGTGAAGCGGCAGGGTGTCACGGACGTCGCGGAGATCAATGAACTTGTTTATCTGACCGTCGGAATCGCAGGTGATATCCACCAAAGTTCCTTCACGGGTGGGACGTTCATTCAGCTTGCTCAAGGGCATGATGGGGAATAATTGCCCCAGAGCCCAATGATCCAGCAGGGATTGGAAGACCGAGAAGTTGCAGAGATACTGATCACCCAGGCTGTCTTCGAGTTTGACGATTTCCTCGGGGATATAAGCCTGGCCCTTGAAGCTTTGGACCACTTCCTGCCCGATATCCCAATAGAGATTTTCGATCTTGGCTTTGTCAGGCAATTCCAGCATGCCCAACGTGAACATGTGATGAGCGTCATCCTTGCGTTCCAAGGCATCGTGATACGCTTCGAGCTTGTTCAGTTTGGAAATGTTTTTGCGAATATCGAGCAACTCTTTTACGAGAGGATGTTCGTTTTCCGTATAATGAATCCCGTTCCCGGAGCGGATTTTTTCGATGGCTCCAAAGACTTCCACGACCAACATGCTATGATGGGCAACGATTGCCCGGCCGCTTTCGCTGATGATATGCGGGTGGGGGACCTTCTCAGCGTTACACACGTCCCCGACATAGTAGACGATGTCGTTGGTGTATTCCTGCAAAGTGTAGTTGGTGGAGCTATCAAAGGCGGAACGGCTGCCGTCATAATCCACGCCCAGGCCACCGCCGACGTCCATGTATTCAATGTTGAAACCCATCTTGAACAGCTTGGCGTAAAAGCGGGAAGCTTCCTGAACGGCTTTCTTGACAGTGAGAATATCCGGAACCTGGGAGCCAATGTGGAAATGCAGTAACTTGAAGCATTGGCCCAAGCCTTCGCTTTTCAGCATTTCCGTGGCCGCCAGGAGTTCAGAGGTGCTCAGGCCGAACTTGGCATTTTCACCGCCGCTTTCCGCCCATTTGCCCGCCCCTTTGCTATGCAATCGGGCGCGGATACCCACGGAAGGTTCCACCCCGAGTTGTTTCGAGATGGTGATGATCTGGCGAAGTTCTTCCAACTTCTCCACCACCATGATGACCTTCTTGCCCAGCTTCTGGCCAAGGATGGCCATTTTGATGAAGCCGGCATCCTTATAGCCATTACAAATAATGAGTGACCCGATTTGATTTTGCAGGGCCAGTCCGGCGAACAGTTCCGGTTTGCTGCCTACTTCGAGGCCGAAGTTGAACGGCTTGCCAGCCTCGAGGATTTCCTCCACGACTTCGCGGAGCTGGTTCACCTTGATCGGGAAGACGCCGCGGTAGGAACCTTGGTAGTTGAACTCGGTGATGGAGTTGCGAAACGCGGTGTTGATTGACTCCACCCGATTACGCAGGATGTCCTGGAACCGGATGAGCACGGGAAACTTCAGACCGCGTCCCTTGGCCTCCTCGATCACGTCGGTGATGTCCACCGAAGCGCCGGCTTCCTGCAGCGGCGTGGCCACCACATGACCGGCTTCGTTGATATCAAAATACTTCGCGCCCCAGCGATTGATGTTGTACAAGCTGCGAGCGGTCTGGAGGTCCCAGGGTTGAGCGGGGTCAATCGGATTACTCATTTTTATACTTCAAACCAGCGCACTATAGGATTATGTGGCCAGAATTCAATAGAACGATTCAAAAAAATTTAGTGCTTTAAAAGCATTTTGTCTCCTGCGACTGAGAATGTTCGGATTTTACAAGCGGCGTCCGCTTTGCTTCCATGGGGGCATATGGCAAAGGCATCTCTCTCCGCGATCGTTGAATATTGCGAGCGCACGTTGCGCACCGACGAAATAAAGGACTATGATGGCGCGGTGAACGGGTTGCAGGTGGAGAATGATGGCAAGGTGACGCGGGTTGCCGCCACAGTGGATGCGAGCCTTGCCACCATCAAACTGGCCATTGCCGCACAGGCAGATTTGTTGATCGTCCACCACGGACTGTTTTGGGCGCCCACTCATCCCTGGACTGGCAAACGTCGCGAAATGCTTCGTTTGCTGATGGATAACAATCTCGCGATCTATAGTTCCCACCTGCCTCTCGATTTCCATCCTCAACTTGGAAACAATGCTCAGTTATGCAAGGCCCTTGGCTTCAAGAAGCTTACACCTTTTTTGATGCAAAAAGGGCAATGCTCCGGATTGGAAACCACCCAAAAAATTTCGCGTGCAGACCTGGTCAAACGTTTGCAAGCGGTTGTGGGTGGGAAAGTGACCGTTCTTCCGGGCGGACCGGCGGTTTGTAAAAAAATCGGCGTGGTAACCGGCGGCGCGGGAAGTTATCTCAAGCAAGCTGCTGCCGAAGGGGTGGATACGTTTATCACGGGTGAAGGACAGCACTGGACCTACGCACTGGCAGAAGAGGAGGGGATCAATGTTCTCTATGGAGGACATTATGCGACGGAAACATTTGGCGTGAAGGCACTCGCGGCTGAGTTATCCAAAAAGTTTAGTGTGCCCTGGGTTTTTCTGGACCATCCTACGGGCTTGTAGAGCGTCGGTTGTAACCCTATTTTCTCCACTCATGGCAAAGTCGAAGATCATCACAGTAATTCCAGTTTTTAACGGGGAGAAGTTTATCCTGCAGACCTTGGAATCGGTGGCGGCCCAGAGGTTGAAACCGGACCGGGTGATTGTCATCGACAACTGTTCGACTGATGGCACGGAAAAGATCGTCAAGGAGTTCACTGGCATCAAATGCGAATGGCAACGGAATGCGACGAACCTGGGGCTTTTTGGAAATTGCAATCGAGCCCTGGAATTTTGTGAAGAAACCGATTACCTGCACATCCTCCATGCTGATGACCTGATCGTTCCTGAGTATTATGAGATGATGGTCAGGAATCTGGAGGACTGTGATGGTTTCGGCATGGGCTACTGCCTCGACGAGCGCATCGATGAAAACAATAAGCACCTGAGCATCTCCGGCAAGGCAGACGGTACTGTGACCATCCAGGCGGTGGATGATTATCTCAAGCAAAAGGCGGAGATCGGAAATCAGGCGTTCAGCGGCACCTTGCTGAAGAGCCATTATCAAAAAGCGCCGTGTCAATTCCGCCTGGATATGCCCATTCTGGCCGACATGGTTTATTGGCCTGATTGGGGGCGTCACTGCAAAAAAATTGTGAAGATCAATCTTCCGCTTTCCAAGTATCGCTGGCATGGAGACAACACAACCACCGCTTATGTGCCCGGCCTGCAAACCCTGGTTCTGGACGAATGGCAGGTGATGCAAATGGTGGAGGGATTCCGCGGACAGAAAGCCGGTTCGGTAAGGTGGTTTAAATTGAAGGGGTTGTTCGCGGTGCGTTCCGGCATCAAAGCCAAACGTTTCAAGGAACAGCAAAAATTGGATTACTCCAGGCAGATCGTCTCCGCCGTGAAAAAAATCACCGGACCAATTGCCTGGCTATTGGGCCAGGTCGTGGTGGAAACACGCGATCTTGTCGTTTATCGGATACTCGGTCGTCCCAAGCATCCGAAAAACGTTTACAGTTAAGTTAACCTGTACAGGTTGAATTACCTGGCGGAATCCTTGGCCTTCTTTTCAGCGGCCAACTTCGGTTCCGGTTTTCCCGAGGAGATCGCGAGAAAACCGATCAACAGGATTGCCAGGATGACAGCGGAGAGGCTGACATAGAAGACTCCAAAGGGTGGCAAATACTTGAACACTATCTCGTGTTGGCCTGGCTGCAGGTAAACACCGCGCATGATGAAATTACTGCGCAACATGGTTGCGGGTTTGCCATCCACCCAGACTTTCCAATCTGGATCGAACTTATCATTCAATAACAGCACGGAAGGAACCTTCACGTCAGCCGCCAACTCCACACGTTTGGGCTCGTAATTATCCTTGATTTGCACGGTGCCGGAAGGCTGGTTGGTATTCGCCGGGGAAGGAGCGGGGATGGCATCCGCCAGCAGCACCAATTGATGGGGATCAAATGCGCTGTTGGTCAGGGTGCTCAGCGTTACTTCATCATTGGTGATCACCTGCCAGTTTGAATAAAGCTTTGCCCGCGGCAATGCATCAGTGAACTCGATGATTGCAAGGCTGCCAGTGTCGTTGGTCTGGGCAGTAAAATCGGTTAACCCTTTCGGTTGCGGATAACCGGGCTTGGGAACCACGTTGAAGGGCTGCAGCACCCTGAAGGTGGTTTTGCCAGGATTGATTTGCTGGTTTAAATAATCAACAATGTTGTTTGTTCCATACATGTACGGTCCGAGCAGGTAACGTGTATTCGTGAGCTTCCACTCCCGGAGGAATTCGTTTAGCTTTGGCCTCCCCTGGTCTTCAAAAAGAGTGCTCCGATAAGCTTCGTTCGCCAGGCTAACTCGGGGCTCCTGCACCCGATCGATCGACTGGATGTTATTGTAGAGAAAGAGGTGTTGGGTCCACTCATATTTGTAGAGGTTGTGTAAAAGGTCCACCTGCGGGTCGGGAACGCTAATAGGAAGAAGGCTTACCCGATGTTCGTAAGCCTTGGTTCGCAGGATGTCGATGACTGGATTGCCTGCATACTTATGGTTGACGTCCCAGTGAATGATCCACGGCAGATTAGCGCGTGAGAGATCCGCGACCAATACCAGGCCCAAAAGAAGCCCGCCCCACTTGGCGCGTGGGCCGGTGAATAGCCCACAAAAGATGAATCCCAGCGTGATGACGCTCAATACCAGAAAGAGAATAAACCAACCCACGCTGTGGAGGCTGAAGCTTGCCAGCCTCTGCGCCATGCCTGGATCAGCACCGTTAATTTCGGGATCAAATCCGACGCTACGAATATAGGCTTCCAGATCCGAGCTCTTGGATGCATAAATCCCCCATGCCACAAGCGCCGCGATTATGGCAAATACACTCCCTTTCAGCCAGCCTTTATCAAAAGCGGGAGCCTTGGCCCACCAGGTTTTAAACTGCGCCCTTAAGCTTTGAATTTTGCCTGCTGAATCCTGCATATAACCACGGTACAACCCATGCACGCCATAGCCGAAGATGATGAGCATTGCCCAGGTAACGACATGGATGAACTTGGCCGGGTTACGAATAGTTGAGGCAAAAGGCAGGGCGTAGAAGAGCTTGTAAAAAGGAGCAAAGCGTCCAAATGACAACAGCAGCGAGATGAAGGCAGCGATTGCCCAAAACCAGATGATCCTTCGCTGAGGTAGAGAATAAACTGAGTTTTTGCCTCGAAACGATTGAAAGAATGCCCAGATCGAAACCACTACCACCAGGACGCCGGCATAAATTCCACCACCCGAGAAGCGCCACATCAATCCGCCTTGTTTTAAGGCTGCTGCTGCCCGGGGGTTCGAAGGGGCCGCTTGTTCAAGTTCGTCGATGAAAGGCGATTTTCCAACTGTGCCCCAGTAAGCGGCGCCATTGGGGCTATCCATTCGATAGCCAAAAATACCGGGGATCAATATTTGAAATGTTTCAGCTTTCGGCAGGCTCCATTGGGTTTTTTCGCCCCACTGGGCCTGTTTGGTTGCCGGATCCTGTCCGGCGCCTACGACGCCTTTAATTTGAGTGTTGTACAGAACGAATAAGGTTTGCGTTGCAATGAAGGCGGCGAAGATGCCGATCACCGCCACCCGTAATACGCCTTGTCCTAACTTCTTACCTGAAGGTGCTTTCTCCTCCGTGTTCCACGCTTGAAATACCACGTAGGCCGCGACAAACAAACTGAAGATGGCGCCGATATCGAAACCTTCCATGACCCCCATGCCAACGGCTAATCCGGCCAGAATGATCTTGGGCCAGCGATGCGTGGAGAGATCCGCCACGGCCGCCAGTGCCAGAAAGTTCATGGCCACGCAAATGGGTTGGGCCGCTACGCCCCAGTTGGCGATGGAAAAGTAATCCGAGTTGAGGGCGGCTGCGAGTGCACCAAGAAGGCAGGCCATCGGGGCCAATTTTGTCTGCCTAAAAAAGAGCCAGGCACTGACTCCAAGGATCAGCAGGGAGATGGCAGGATAAAACTTCGCAAAAATATACGGGCCAAAGATCAGGTCGAGAGTGACACTCAGACTTGGGGTGGCGCTGGGCTGCGGCCCGCCGATCCAATTTAAATCCTGCCAGAAACCAGAGTAAACATAGGGAACAGCAGCAGACTTTGAGCTGATGGCTCCGAGTGGGCCATCATTGGAGTGAACAATTATGCCTGGTTCAAAGCTCTTATGGAAAAGCAATCCGAGTATGAGCACGAGGCACGCGAAGGAAAAAAGAAAATAATAACCATTGGTAATTTGACGGTCGTTTGCCGGATTGCCTGATTTCATATTTGGGCTGACTGCACCTTTTCAGTTTTCCAAAAACCAGGGCAGAAAGATTATTTCTTGCGATTATACAGAAGAAAATCACGCAGGCCAACCGCTAACTTGCCCAGTGACCAGGGCGCCAGGCCGGTGGTGGCCCGGACGGACTCATGTATCTGACGCGCAAATTCAGGTGAATTGCCTTGGACAAGTTTAATCTTTACGTGTGCCCGGGCGGCCAGAATGCACTTCAGCTTTTGTTGTCGAATCCATCTGGGCAAGCCCTTCTCCCCAAGCAGCGGTTTTATCAATTGCATGGCTTTCCATTCATCCAGCACCCAGGCTTGGAGGCTGGAAACGTTCCGGCTGGTATCGTTATTCTGATGAATGCGGTAGTGGCACAGCCTGGCTTGAGTTTCGATGATTCGCTCGCAATGTGATGCCCAATCGGCCCAAAACACCAAATCGGCCAGTTGCGGCATGTCCATTCTGAATTGGCACGGGCTGGGCTGCCGATTTGTTTTTAAGACCACAGTTGGAAAATAAAACGGACGAAGTTCTGACCGCCCGATCAGGAAGGTTCGTACGGCGATTTGTCGGGCCTGTTGCTCCGGCAAATCCGCTCTGCTGGCGGCGATAGCGAGGCTGTTCTCATCGATAAAATCACACCCGGAGTATATGAGTGCACGTCCAGGCATATCAGATCCAGATTTCAGCAAGGTTTCGTAGAATGTGGGTATAAGGACGTCGTCTGCGTGCAAAATGTGCAAGAAGTCCGTTTCGGCGGCAAATTCAAGAGCGCGATTGCAGTTGCCGAAAAGTCCAAGATTCTTTTCATTCTGCCGCCACTCGCAAGGCATGCCGTTAAACCGCTCCACCACCTTTCGAGTTCCATCGGTGGAGCAGTTATCGAGCACCACCAGTCGGTCCGGGCGACGGGACTGGGTTGCCACTGATTGAAGAGTTTCAGCCAGGTATCGCTCGCCGTTGTAAACCGGAATGACCGTGGTCAGCCGCTGCATAGCCCCAACATATACAAGAAGGAGCGCAGAGACAAAAGGGTTTCCCTGGATTGAAGCAATTGATTCGTCGACAGAGAGCGTGGGCACTCCAAAAATCCTGAAAGACCGCGACTGATCAGGTCAATAAATTCCAATCCTGAAAACAAGGTCAGTTGACAGTAGGCAATGCGGCCTGCAGGCGGCGCAGATCTTGAAGATCCTGGGCACCGCTGTTGGACTGGAACCAAATGGTAAACTTTTTCGATGCACGCCATTTCCAGCGTTCACAATGACCATCAGCAAAGGACAGGTTGGCCCCTTGGGAATGTCGATCGGAAGCCAGGTTGGGCCAGGAGCTGTCCGGGTCACGGCCAATGAGATAATAACCATCGTCAATGCTGTCTTGATGTTCATCCAGGAAAACAAACACTCCTGATTGTCCGCGAGTCATGCCGCTATACTTCGTTACAATGTCAGTGCGAATACCGTTCAGATAGGCATTCATCGAGAAACTGCGAATGCGTGGTGTTTTGGTGCCGTAAACCGTTGAGTGGTCCGCCGGACATAGATAGACCTTCATATTGGAGGTGTAGGGATAGAGCGTTCCTCCTTGAATTAGCATTGGATCTGCGCTTGCTTGAGCATTTCCCATGATCCATGAGTTGGTCCTGCTGCTGGCAGTTAACTGGCCGGCGCCATCGGACTTGTTTTCGGGAAGCACATCGCCGTTGTCGTCGATGAACATGGTCCACGCGATTTGCAACTGGCGGATATTGTTGAGGCAGGCAATTTGCTGACCTTTAGCCTTGGCTTGGGAGAGGGCGGGTAAAAGCAGGCCGGCCAAAATCGCAATTATGGCGATAACCACCAGTAACTCGATTAATGTAAAGCCTTTGACACGGCTTGACTGATAATGGCGGTTTTGCATTTTAAGCCCGTTCGGAAAAATACTCTTGATGATTTTTTCATTATCAGAACGGGAAGACGCATGCAACCACAGTTTCCTTTTGATTCAGGTTCAATGCCTCCGCAACTCGGAAATCCTGCCACAGCCAATGCGTCACCAATAGAAACCGCCCTGAGCCAAATAATTAACGAACTCACTGGTGTCCAAATCAGGCGATCCAGAGTGCTGAAAACCGTATTATTGCCAAGGATTCGACTGGCGATCAGTTGCTGTCAAAAGCAAGTTGCCTTTCCTCCGAACAGGTTGCAGGTGAATCGATATCTCCTTTAAACATGCAGTAAACCCTGGTTGCCTGATGAATTCAAAACACCTAATTAATGCCATGTGCAACTTTTCGTCGTAAGCCCTTGCAAAACAGGATGAGGTATTTTGTCCGGATTCGACGGTATTTTGCCGCTTCCGTAACTCTCGATGGAGCCAGAGTTTAAGATGGCTCCGAGAAAGTTGCACATGGCATTAATTAGCACAGTAACGAACTGGCGGGATGCAGCATAAACAAAATACCCTTATTGGAAGTGGGCAATAAGGGTATTTTAAAAACGGATGGACTCCGTGTCGAGAGAAATGGTGTGGCGGCAAACATTCTGGGGGTGTAATTAAAAGTGAATGAGGGAAATTCACTAAATTGAGTGAAATACTGTAATTCTTCGGAATCGCGGCTGTTTAGCCTCATCCACTTTTAATTACACCCAACGTTCTGAGGGGAGAACCCATTTAGATGCGTTCGCCCGGACCTTTGATTCAATCTGAGACCGCTGCTCCGGGAGTTTTGGCTTCCCGGGCCTGGATCATTGGTTGCTATTCAGGGGCTAGATTTTCGAAAAGTTTGGCCTTTGCTTTAGTTCCTGATTTGCCCATTATCAGCCCTTATGCAAGTAGTGATTCTATGCGGCGGCAAGGGTACCCGCCTTCGTGAGGAAACCGAATTTCGGCCAAAACCGATGGTTCCGGTTGGGGAGCATCCGATTTTGTGGCACATCATGAAAACCTACGCTCATTACGGGCACAAGGAATTCATTCTTTGCCTGGGCTATAAGGGACACGTCATCAAGGACTACTTTCTCAATTACCGCTACCAGTCCAACGATTTTACTCTCAAGCTGGGACAGGATCAGCAACTCGCCTTTCATGGCACTTCCGGCGGCGAGGATGATTGGGTCATCACCATGGCCAACACCGGCGAGGACACCATGACGGGCGGACGCGTCAAGCGTATTGAAAAATACATCAAAGGTGACTTGATCATGCTCACCTATGGCGATGGGGTGGGCAATGTCGATATCAATGCCTTGCTGGAATTTCATAAACAGCATGGAAAACTGGCCACTCTCACTGGTGTCCGACCTCCGGGACGCTTCGGGGAGTTAATGACTGACAACTCACTCATTACTGAATTCAATGAAAAACCCCAAACTTCGGGTGGCCGCATCAACGGCGGTTTCTTTGTTTTCTCACGTGATGCTTTCAAATATTTGAGTGCCGATGCCGGTTCCATTCTGGAGCAGGAGCCGCTCCGAAAATTGGCCGCTGACCGCCAACTCGTGTGCTTTCCGCACGATGGCTTTTGGCAACCAATGGATACGTTCCGCGAATTCGAGATGCTTAATCAACTTTGGGTCAGAAACCAGGCACCCTGGAAGGTTTGGTAATGTTCGGCGACACTTTTCGCAACAAAACGGTCTGGCTCTCCGGCCACACGGGGTTCAAAGGTGCTTGGCTGGCGCAGTGGCTTCTGAATCTCGGCGCCAAGGTGCACGGATATGCGCTCGCTCCCAACACTCAACCTTCTCTATTTCAGCAACTGGCACTGGAAGGTCGCCTGAGCAGCGAAATTGCTGACATTCGCGACTTTGCAGCCGTCAAAAAGTCCATTCTGGCGACGCAACCTGATTTTGTTCTTCATCTCGCCGCTCAACCTTTGGTGCGCCTCTCCTACGAGCAACCATTGGAAACTTATGCCACCAACGTCATGGGCACAGCCCATGTGCTCGAGTCGCTGCGTTCGCTCAAAAAACCCTGTTCCGCTGTCATGGTGACGACGGATAAATGCTACGAGAACAAGGAATGGGTGTATGGTTATCGCGAAGAGGATCCGCTGGGCGGGCATGATCCCTATAGTTCCAGCAAGGCGGCTGCGGAGATTGTAACCAGCGCTTACAATCGTTCCTTTTTTCATGATCATCCCGTGAAAATTTCCAGCGCCCGTGCGGGGAATGTCATTGGCGGCGGCGATTGGGCGCTCGACCGCATTGTTCCCGACTGTGTGCGAGCATTGCAAAAGGGTGACGCGATTCCAGTCCGGAACAAGACGGCAACGCGTCCCTGGCAGCATGTGCTGGAGCCATTGAGCGGCTATCTCTGGCTCGCAGCCGTGCTGTCAAATCCGAAGCTTTCAAAATACGACCTGAGCAAAGTTGCGCCGGCCTTCAATTTTGGTCCCTCGCATGAGTCTAATCGCACCGTGGCGGAACTCGTAACTGAGGTGTTGAAGCATTGGGCTGGGGGATGGGAGGACAAGAGCGATCCCAAGGCTCTGCACGAAGCCAAATTGCTTCAGTTGGCGACCGATAAGGCGCACAGCCTCCTGGGATGGTCGCCGGTCTGGAATTTTTCAGAAGCCATTGCGCATACAGCTCAGTGGTATTACCAAATGAGTGGGAAAAATGACCTCAAGGCAGCGCAGGAACTTACCTCCCGCCAGATTGAAGAATACTCCCAACACGCACAGCAGTTGGCCATTTCCTGGGCCTTACATTAACTTTTATCATGTCGAAGACAGCAACTGAACTGAAAGCCGAAATCCTTCGCCTTACCCGCGAATATTCGGCTTTGACACACCAAAATAACCGGCCGGGTTACGAGAAAAACCAAATTGCCCGTCCCAAGTTTGTTCCCGGGCAAACCGTGGTTCCCTATGCGGGACGCGTCTTCTCGGAAGATGAGGTCGAAGCCGCAGTCTCGGCAACACTCGACTTTTGGCTGACCCTCGGACCTGAAGGGGACGCATTTGAAGCTGAACTCGCCAAATTCCTCAAGGTAAAGAAATCGATTCTCGTTAATTCCGGTTCTTCCGCCAACCTTGTCGCCATTTCCTCGCTCACCAGCGCAAAGCTGGGTGAACGTCAGCTCAAGCCTGGCGATGAAGTCATTACCGTGGCTGCCGGGTTCCCGACCACCGTCGCTCCCATCCTGCAAAACCATCTCGTTCCGGTGTTTATTGATAACGATCCGGTGACTCTGAATGGACGTGTTGATCAGCTGGAAGCCGCCTACGTCCCGGGCAAAACAAAAGCCGTGATGATGGCTCACACGTTGGGAAACCCGTTCGAACTCGCTGCTGTCACCGAATTTTGCAAGAAACATAATCTATGGCTCATCGAGGACAACTGCGATGCGCTGGGTTGCCGTTATGATGGCCAGCTCACCGGCACTTTTGGTGATCTTTCCACCCAATCTTTTTATCCTCCGCATCATCTGACCATGGGCGAGGGTGGGGCAGTGAACGTGATTCGCGACATGAAGCTAAAGGTGTTGGTTGAAAGCTTCCGCGATTGGGGCCGGGATTGCTGGTGCGCCAGTGGCAAGGACAATACCTGCAACAAACGTTTCGGTTGGAAGCTTGGCGAATTGCCCGAAGGTTACGATCACAAATACATTTACTCACATCTCGGCTATAACTTGAAGCCGCTGGATCCGCAGGCTGCCATCGGTCGCAAGCAGTTGGATAAATTGCCCGATTTCATCCAGGCCCGCATGGATAACTGGACCACGTTGCGGACAGGGTTGGCTGATTTGGAAGAATTTTTCGAATTCCATCTGCCGACGCACGCGACGGGCTGGTCACCGAAAGGCTTTACCTGGGATTCAACTGGCCACAAAACCGAATGCTCCTGGTTCGGGTTCATGATGCTGGTGAAGCCAACCGCTCCGTTCAGCCGCCGTGATTTTGTGCGCGGTTTGGATGCCGCGAAGATTGGCAATCGGATGCTCTTTGGCGGTAATCTGTTGCGTCAACCAGCCTTTGTTACACTGAAACAACAGCAGCCGGATGCATTTCGAGTCATTGGCGATCTGAAAGGGGCGGACCGGATCATGAATGAATCGGTATTCGTCGGCACGTATCCGGGACTGACGCCGGAGATGCTGGGCTACATGATCGAGACCATGCACACGTTGGTGAAAAAATCCTGACGACCACCGGGTGCCTCAACATGTCAGCCATGATCCAGCTTTTAGAGACAGAGTTAACCAGTGTATTTGTCTTGAAGCCGCGCGTTTTTGAGGATCAACGCGGCAGCTTTGTTAAAACCTACAACGAGAATCTCTTTGAGGAACTTGGAATTCCATTCAAGCCAAGGGAGGAATTCTTTTCCGTGTCGCATAAGAATGTGGTTCGAGGCATGCACTTCCAGTTGGTGGGAGCCGCGCATGACAAGCTGGTTTATTGTCCGCTTGGCAAAGTGTTGGATGTGGTTGTGGACTTGAGAAAATGGTCTAAAAACTACGGCAAGACGATGTCCCGTGAACTGAGCGGGAGCAACCGGGAAATGCTGTTTATTCCAGTCGGTTTCGCCCATGGTTTTCTCGCGTTGGAGGACAACACCATGATGGTTTATCAGACGAGCACGGTGCATTCGCCACAGCATGATGCAGGATTTCTTTGGAACTCCTTCGGCTTCGATTGGCCGGTGCAAAATCCTATTCTTTCTGATCGTGATAAGGCGTTTCCGGCATTAAAAGATTTTCAATCACCATTCTAGTCGAACCTCAGCATGAAAGTATTAGTCATTGGCGGCTCCGGTTTGGTTGGCTCCCACGTTTTAAAAGCAGCGCTGGCAGCCGGTCATCAAGCGATCGGCACCTACCGCAGGTCCCCGCTATCGGGTTTGGTCCCTTTGGACGCCGGTGATGCCGCAGCAGCCGGGAAGTTATTGGATCAGGAAAAGCCGGATGCTGTGGTCCATGCTGCGGGTTGGACCTGGGTGGATGGTTGCGAGGATGATCCCAAACGGGCCTTCGCCGAGAATGCTGAGCAACCGGCAAACCTCGCCCGCCTCTGCCAGAAGCGCGGAATCCATTTCACTTACTTTTCAACGAGCTACATTTTTGATGGCCTTGATGGTCCCTACGACGAAGATGCCAAGCCAAATCCCATCAATGTTTACTCCCAATCCAAGTGGGAAGGGGAGCAACGAGTGCAACAGGAAACCGATGGGACTGCGCTGCTTCCACGCATCATTTGCGTCTACGGCGCGGAAGTGCAAAAAAAGAATTTTGCCTATCAAGTTTGGAATGCTTTGCGCGAAGGCAAAGCCTTGACCCTGCCATCCGACCAATGCGGCAATCCCACTTATGCCGGCGACATCGCCAGATGGTTGATTACCTTGCTCGAGAAACGCGAGCGCGGTCCCTGGCATCTCGGCGGACCGTGGCCAACGTGCACGCGACCGGAATGGGCTGAAAAATTAATCGCTGCATTCAAAGCCGAAGGAATCATTTCCCACCCAAACTTTGCTGTGAAAACGTTGCCCACGGCAGATTTGCGGCAGAAGGCGCTGCGTCCATTGAGGGCGGGAATGATTTCAATGAAAGCGTTTGGAGGCGAGTTCGAGTCTACAGAGTTCAACCAAACAATTCGTGAACTGGTGGCAAACTCTATTTAGCGCGCGGTCACTTTCGGCAACCCATAACGGCGGAGTCGTTGTAACTCGTAGAAGCGATTCCAGCGCCAGGATAAAAAACGCAGCATTTGAAAATCACTGCGTTTCCGAAAACCATTAATCTCACGTCGGCGCGCGGCGATGTAGTCTCGAAGCCGCCAACAGTCTGCCAGGGCAGAAAAGAAAGAGCGCCGAACAAAGGACCAGCGTCGGGTCAAGAGCAATAACACCATGGCCTCAAGGGTCAGTAACATGACCTGCAATGGAACCAGCAGCAGCAAGAGGTTATGAGCATTTTTCAGAAGCAAAATCAAATTGTTCCGTGTGGCATAAAACCTCTTTGTATCACTCGTCCTAAACTCAACCACTTCGCCTCCTCCCTGGGGATTCACGTGTGCCATCCCCCGATGATGCAGGCGTGCCGGGGTGACCGCGAGCACGGATCGCCCAGCGATCCAAACCCGCCAGGAGAGATCGTATTCATCCGCAAACATGAAAAACTCGGAGTCAAACTGGCCGACACCGTAAAACAAATTCCTTTCGATCAGATACGAACACCCTTCCGCCATCAATACTTCGCGGGTATCGGCATGGTAGAAACGGGCGCTTGGCAGACCGAAGATATCAAAACCGGCGGCACCCAAAGCCTGAAATGTATTATCCTCATAATCCAGGACCAGTGGCATGGAAGCGCCAGCCTGATGTTTTTCTGTTTCGCACAGAAGAATTTCCAGGCAATCCGGTTCCAGCCAGGTATCGTTGTTCAAAAAGAAAATGTACTTGCCGGTAGCCAGTTTCGCGCCGCGATTGTTGCCTTCGCAGAAACCAAGGTTGGAACCATTTTGTAGAAAATGGCCGTTAGGCCAATCCTTCAACAGTTTTTCTGCCAATGCGTCCGAGCCATCGGAGGAAAGATTGTCAGCAACGATGACTTCAATCTGTGAAAAGATGGTCTGTTTTTGAAGTGACGCCAGGCATCGCTGCAACCATTTCGCTCCGTTGTAATTCAGAATCACAACACTGATGCGCGGTTGTTTGGATTCAATGGAATTGGTGGTTTCCATGAAGTTCAGGTCGCTTTTTTGAGGGGGGAGGGACGCGACTTTCGCGCCTGCTCTTCCAGCCAATCACAAGCCCGAGGCAAGACTTTATCCCAGGCAAAAGTTTTGGAACGTTCCCAGGCATTCCAACGGTAGTTCGCGTATTTGTCGGGGTCCCTGGAGATTTCCACCAGACACCTGGCAAGAGTTTCCGGACTTTCAGCAGGGGCAATCCTCCCGGTGACACCATCTATGGTGGAATCAACCAGGCCGCCCACGGGATAGACCACTGCCGGAGTGCCCATGGCATTGGCTTCAATCACGTTCAAGCCCCAGCCTTCTCGAATGGAGGTATGGATGAGAAAATGTGCCTGCTGCAAAGCGGTATTCTTATCGGCATCACTTAGTGGGCCGGTGAAGGCGATCGCATGATCAAGCTCGAGTTCTTCAGAAAGTTGTTTGAGTTTCCCGGCAACTTCTCCTCCACCTACGACGGTCAATTGAGATGGCACACCAGCGGCCAGAAGGTGTTTCAGAGCGCGAATGGCATGATCAACCCGCTTGTTGGGGGCCAACCGACAAACGGTTATGAGCCGAAGTGGAAGGGCTAATGGTTTGTCCTGCAGTGTCGGGAGAGCAACAGTGTCGACCCCGTTTGGAAAAACCTGAACGCTCTTTACTCCATGATCCAATAAGGCTTTCCTGGTTGATTCGGAAGGAGTCCAAAAAGGAATGTTGCGATAGCATCGATGAGTCCAGGCTTCCTGCCACCGTCCGAGGGTGCTGATTGGCCACGGATAAAACGCATTCCAAATGGGACCGAGAACTTCGTGTATGTATGCGATGCAATTGGTTTTGCACCACCATGGAGCATACCAGGGAATGCCGTGGTGTTGATCAATGACCAGATCAAAGGGTTTCTGTTGCCGGTACCACTTGATCGCGGCCAGAACTGACGATCCCAAGCCACCTCCACGAACAATCCGGATGCCGTCGATGGTGTCCTCCCGCTTAGAGCCGGGGAAATTGTTTGCAAACCAGAAAGCCTCGTGGCCTCGCCCAATCAGGGCGGAAAGATAGGCCTTGGAAACCCGTTCAGCCCCACCGGACTTCGGGTTGTGCGGATCTCTCCAGTTCAACATTAAAAAACGCATTAGTTTAAGAGGCTGAGCTTATGGCATTTTTGTGCGGAAATGAAACTAAAAACACGCGGTTGGAAACAATCTCAAAATGAAGGATCGAACATTATTACCCGAAGAGCGCAGCCTTTATTTCTGGCTGGTTAATTCTAAGGCAGATTGAATATTAACAGGATAACCTTGCGAAATGGCGAAAATCCGGTCAGTTTCAAGATTGCTGCACATTATGATATTGCACAAATTGGTGGCCCACCACCTTAAACACAAAGACGACGCTTATTTCTATTTACTGCAGGCGCAGGATGCGATTCGGTGGCTGGAGCAGTCGGGAGTGGCATTGGGGAAAGGGACGCGGGTATTGGATCTTGGGTGCGGCCACGGAGTATTCGGATCCGAACTGGTAAAAAAAGGATGCCAGGTCACTTTTGCGGACGAGGAGAACTATCTGCTTCCGGAACTCGCTGGAGCCCCTTTTCGTCAAATCAATATCGATAAGGAGGATGTTTCCAAGCTCGGTAGCTATGATCTCGTTATTTGTTCCAATGTATTGGAACATCTGGCCAAGCCAGTGGACTTTATCAATGCCGTAAAAAACATTTTAACTCCTTCCGGGGTGTTGTACCTGAGTTGGACAAACTGGCTCTCAATTTGGGGTGGGCATGAGTTTTCGCCGTTTCATTATTTGGGGAGAAATCGTGGGCATCTAATCTATGACAAAGTGGTGGGCGGCAAGCGCAAGCATACACCTTATGTGAATTTATTTCCCACATATATTGGTGAAATTCTTGGGATTATTCGGCGGAATCCAAATCTGCGCGTGGTGAAGATTGCCCCGCGTTATTATACGGAGTTCTCATTTTTGATGCACATACCGGTGGTGCGGGAATTCCTGGCATGGAATTGTGCCTTGCTCATCGGAAAAAAGTAACGTCGTGCAGGCCGGACAACTTTCACGCAAAATCCTCCACAACCTGACCCGGATGAAAAACAACCGTTCATCCAATGCAGGCCCGCACTTTGCTACAACCTGGTAATCTTCTGCAAGAGCGACGTGGTGGATTTTCCCGGCACAAAAGGAATAATTACAATCCTGCCTCCGGCGTTTTCAACGGTGCGTCGTTCCTCCTGGTTCAAGGTTTCCAACGTGTAATCACCACCCTTGACATAAATGTCAGGTTGGGTGGCAGTCAAAAACCTCGTGGCGTCGCGGTCCTCGAAAATGCAAACTCCGTCGACACTTTCCAAAGCAGCCAGGACAGCAGCGCGGTCGCCCTCGATGTTTACGGGACGATTCGGCCCTTTGAGCTCGCGCACCGCAGAATCTCCGTTGACACCAATTAACAAGGCATCCCCAAGATTTCTGGCGGTCTCAAGGTAGGTCACATGCCCTAGGTGTAGCAGGTCGAAGCAGCCATTGGTGACCACCAGTTTTTGGTTGCGAGCACGCATGGCGGCCCGCCAGGCGGGCAGGTTTTCCCAGGAAATAATTTTTTCGCGAAAATTCACAACGCTTTAATTATTGTGAATGAAATGCTGGAGTGTTGGCAACGAGAGAATTGAACCGCACCTCAGACAAATTTCCAGATTGTTGGTATGCAAAGTGCTTCGAGGTGGTGCTGGTATGGTTACTAAAGTAGTTGACAGGTTTTAGTCGGTTTGGCTTAGTTGATGGGGTTGGGGAATTCATAGCGAAGCATTAAATCAAGGAAGGCCCATATGTTTAAAAAAGGATATCAGAAAATTAAGCCGAAAGTTTTTTTTCTTTCCGCATGGTTGGTTTGCGCGATTGGACTGCAGTTTTCCGTCCACGGGCAGAGCAATGCGCCCACAACCTTAATCAACATCGATTTTAACTCCGGTACCAGCAGCGCCGAGGTTGGGTTTGCCGCAACCGGCCAGACCTCCGGGGATTTCTGGAATTTAATCAGTCCTACTCCCAATGGGGCGGCCGCCAACCTCCTTTATGCAGACAAGAGCGTTTCAGGGGCCGGCATTTCGGTGACCAATGCGCCGGGTGCGTATGGCAACGGGGTGGTGGCCGATCTTATGTACCAAGGCTATGTGTATCCTTACGATGGAGGAAGCATTGGCATTGGTGTGACTAATCTGGCCGTCGGCAATTATGATATTTATGTTTATGGTCACGGACCGGCAAATGAAGGAAACAGCACCTATACCCTTGGAGCGGATAATGCCAGCCAAGGAAGTTTGACCACTGCGGGTCCAGGCTGGAACTCGGCGGTCTGGCAGGAGGGAGTGCAGTATGTGGTTTTTCGCGGTGTGCAAATCACCAATTCCGCCCAAAATATTTCTCTGGTGGTATCGCCCGCTGCATCAACCTACGCTGTCATCTCTGGAATTCAGATTGCCAGCAGCACTCCAGTTGGCCCAACGGCCCCGGTGATAGCGAGTCAGCCTGTGAGCCAAACTGTGTTTGCAGGAGCGAATGTAACATTCGGTGTAATCGCGACCGGCACGTCTCCTTTTGGTTATCAATGGAGCTTTAATGGAACGAATCTCTCCAGTGCAACAAATTCAACTCTGACCTTGTTAAATGTTCAAGCAACTGATGCGGGCAATTATGCGGTGAGTGTTAGCAATTCCGTCGGCTCGCTCGTTAGTTCGAATGCCGTTTTGACAATCAACCAACCCGTTGCGCCAACCATCACGACTCAGCCGCATAGCCTGACGGTTCCAGTAGGTGCAAGTGCAACCTTCACCGTTGCTGCCACCGGCACGGCACCCCTGACCTATCAATGGCGCTTGAATGGCTCAAACCTGTTTGGAGCTACCAGGACATCAATCTCTATGGGCGCGCAAGCCACGAATGCGGGTAATTATTCAGTGATGGTGGCGAATTCCGTGGGGAGTGTGTTAAGCACCAATGCGCTTCTGACTGTAACTGGCGCGGCCCCTTCCATAACGGCTCAACCTCAGAACAGAAGTGTTGGAGTTGGCGCGGCAGTCAGCTTTGCGGTATCGGCCACGGGCAGTCCAACATTGTTTTACCAATGGAAATTTAATGGGGGAAATCTTGCCGGTGCCACGCGAAGCATCTTGACGCTGAGCAATGTCCAGACGACCAATGCCGGGACATATGCAGTCGTCGTAACCAATGCTTTCGGACTTGCGACAAGCACCAACGCGCTTTTGACCGTAACGAGTGCGCCTCCCGTTGCTCCGACTATCGTGAGCCAACCGCAAAGCTTAATAGTGACTGCGGGTCAAACCGCGAATTTCGGTGTTTCAGTATCTGGAACTGCACCGATCAGCTATCAATGGAATTTTAATGGCAGCAATATTGTGGGGGCGACCAGGATTTCATTAAGTCTCTCCAATGCCCAACCTGTCAACGCAGGTATTTATGCAGTGATTGTCAGCAACACCGCCGGAAGCGTAACCAGTTCAAATGCGGCGCTTACCGTAACAATCGACCCTCCAGTGATCGTCAGTCAACCGGTCAGCCAGACTGTGATGGAAGGGGCGAACGTGGCGTTCAGCGTCACGGCCACTGGCAACCAGCCTTTGACTTATCAGTGGAATTTTAATGGAACTGAAATTGCTGGCGCAACTGGATCCACACTGGCGCTAAATAACGTGCAACCGGCCAATGCCGGCAATTATTACGTTACTCTAAGTAACCCGGCTGGAGTTACGAACAGTGTGACTGCTTTGCTGACGGTGAATGTGCCGCAGCCCCCAACTCCCGGGCTGAACCTGATCGATGTGGACTTTAATGCTGGAACCGCGAGCGCTGAGGTGGGCTTCGCAGCGATCGGTCAGACGACCAATGATTACTGGAACCTGTACAGCCGTGATGACGGCCACGGCGGCTATCTTGCTTTTGGTGGAGTTGGCAACTTGAAATTTGCTGATGGCAGTCTGTCAGGCGCTGGTCTGACTGTGGCGAATGCGCCTGGAGCGTGGGGAAATGGGGCTTCCGATGCAATGTATCAGGGGTATCTCTATCCCTTTGATGGAGGCAATATCGTCGTAAATGTAACCAATTTGGATGCTGGTAACTATGAGATTTATCTGTATGGACATGGCGCGGCGGATAATCAGAACAGCACTTATTCTCTTAGCGTGGGCGGAGCCAGCTATGGCAGTCAGACAACCGCGCAAAGCGGCTGGAACAGTGCAGCCTGGCAGGAGGGAGTGCAGTACGTGGTTTTCCACAATGTGGCGGTGACCAATGCAGGAGCGGCGGTGCAGGTGATCGTTTCGCCGGAGGCTTCCAGTTATGCAGTTATCGCGGGCATGCAAATCGCCCTGACCACTGCTCCGACACCGGCGGCACCTGTGATTGTTGGCCAACCACAGAGCAAAGTAGTGCCCGCAGGTGGCAGCGTCGCCTTCAACGTCCTGGCGAGCGGCAGCAGCCCCGTGAGTTACCAATGGGCCTTTAATGGGAATAATATCATTGGTGCTACTGACGTTATTCTGAACTTGAGTAACGTGCAGGCAGGCGATGCTGGGAACTATTCCGTAACCGTCAGCAATGCTTTAGGAAGTGCGATCAGCTCCAACGCGAGCCTTACCGTAACCGCACCGGTGGCCGTTTCACAGCTTATCGATGTGGACTTCGATGCCGGAACTGCCAGCGCCAAGACTGGCTTTGCGGCAACGGGCTTGAGTGCAGGCGACTTCTGGAACCTTTATAGTCGCGACGATGGGCACGGAGGCTATAAATCATTTGGCGGATTGGGGAACCTGAGATTTGCGGACGGTTCGATTTCCCAGGCTGGATTAACAATCGCCAATGCGCCAGGGGCGTGGGGCAACGGGGTGGCCGATGGTATGTATCAGGGATATCTTTATCCCTTTGATGGTGGCAACATCGTCCTAAATGTGACCAATCTGGATGCGGGCACCTACGATATTTACGTCTATGGTCACGCTCCGGGGAACGATGGCAACAGCACCTATACATTAAGTTTGGACGGCACTTCTTTTGGCAGCCAAACAACGGCGCTTTCCGGTTGGAATAGCACGACCTGGCAGGAAGGCGCGCAGTATGTGGTGTTCAGAGGCGTTACCATTGCAAACAACGGCTCAGTTGTGAAAGTTGTAGTATCT
This sequence comes from Pedosphaera parvula Ellin514, assembly GCF_000172555.1. Lineage (NCBI taxonomy): Bacteria > Pseudomonadati > Verrucomicrobiota > Pedosphaerae > Pedosphaerales > Pedosphaeraceae > Pedosphaera > Pedosphaera parvula. The sequence goes on along the minus strand of NZ_ABOX02000018.1, from coordinate 69,602 downwards.
CCGCAGGCTTCGAGTTATGCGGTTATTGCTGGAATGCAGATCGCCCAGGTGAGCGCGCCGACACCCTCCGCACCGAACATTGTAACACAACCAACCAGTCAGGCCGTGATGACTGGGGCTGATGTCGTTTTCAGCGTCGGAGTGAAGGGGACGTCTCCGCTCAGTTTCCAATGGCATTACAATGGGAGCAATATAGTGGGAGCGACCAGCGCCTCGCTGGCATTGAATCATGTGCAGTTAAGCAGCGCAGGCAACTACTCGGTTACGGTGGCTAATGCCCTGGGCTCGGTGGACAGCTCGAATGCAGTACTGACAGTAACTCCATTCAATCATGCGCCGGTGGCAAATTCACAAACCTTTGTCCTGAACGAAAACGCTTCGACAGCAATCAATTTAACCGCCACAGACGCGGATGGTGATCCGTTGGCTTATACCCTGGTCAGCACGACCGCCCATGGAACATTGAGCGGCACGATTCCTAACTTCACCTATTTGCCCGGCAGCAATTATGCCGGGGCCGACAGCCTGAGTTTCAAAGTGAATGATGGACAGGTTGATTCGGCCATTGCGACAGTCAGCATCATCGTGCGGCAGGACGGATCGAAGCCTTTGATCAATGTCGATTTCGATGCGGGAACCGCCAGCGCCAAGGTAGGCGTTGCTGCAACCGGCCAAAGTGCAAACGACTTCTGGAATTTGTATAGTCGCGACGATGGCCATGGTGGATACCTGGCTCTGGGTGGCCTGAAGAACCTTAAACTGGCCGATGGTTCCATCTCGGTTGCCGGTTTAACAATAGCCAATGCACCAGGTGCATGGGGCAACGGCAGTTCTGACCCAATGTATCAAGGATACCTCTATCCGTTCAATGGCGGGAACATTACCGTTACGCTGACGAATTTGGATTTGGGCATTTACGATATTTATCTTTACGGGCACGGGCCTGCAAACGATGGCAACAGCACTTATCAATTAAATGTGGCTGGAACCAGCTACGGCAGTCTGACCACCGCACAGGCGGGATGGAATTCTGTGAATTGGCAGGAAGGTGTGCAATATGTTGTCTTCCGGGGAGTGACGATCGCAAATGGCGGACAGGCGGCGACGATAACTGTTCTGCCAGGAGCCAGTGGTTACGCCATTCTTGCTGGCATGCAGATCGCAAGTTCCACAGCAGCCACGAATCCTCCAGTGAATCACACGCCGGTGGCGAACGATCAGACGGTTACCTTGGCCGCCAACGGTTCAGCGTCCATTACTGTCACTGGTTCCGATGTTGATGGCGATGAGTTGACCTACAGCCTGGTCAGTCTCCCAAGCCATGGGACTTTGACGGGAATCACTCCGCACCTCACATATCAACCGACCGCCGGCTATAGCGGATCCGATAGCTTCACTTTCAAAGTGAATGACGGCCACACGAATTCAGCTGCGGGAACAGTGAGCCTGAATGTTTTGGAAATGAGCGCCGGAGGTTTGATCGATGTTGATTTCGGCGCTGGCACAAGTACTGGCGAATCCGGGTTTGCTGCCATCGGCCAGACAACGAACGATTTCTGGAACTTTTATTCGCGTGATGACGGGCAGGGAGGGTGGTTAACTTTCGGAACACTCGGAAGCCTGAAATTTGTCGATGGAACCTTGTCTGGTGCAGGCATGACCGTAGTTAATGCCCCTGGCTACTGGGCCAACGGTTCGTCAGACTCGATGTATAACGGCTACATCTATCCGCTGGATGGTGGCAGCGCCTCGGTGATTATCACCAATCTCGCAACAGGTCAGTACGACTTCTATGTCTATGGATTGGATACCAGCTACCAGTTGAATGTGGATGCGAACAATTATGGCAGCAAATCCACAGCCAATGCTGCGATTGTGAATCCGGTCAATTGGCAGGAGGGCGTGCAGTATGTCGTATTCAAGGACGTAGCTATTACCAATGCCGCGCAAGGGGTGACACTTACCATTCGTGCCGGAGTCAATGGTTATGCCCTGCTATCCGGTCTCCAGATTGTGCAGACCTCCACCAATTCGGTCCAGGTTCCTCCGACCACAACCGATACCAATGCGCCGACCGCGAGGATTGCAGCATCCCCGGTTATTCCATCGATCAGGTCAACCAATCAGTTTGTGATTTCTGCAAATGGATCAAATGCCACGGTTATTCTGGATGGTTCGTTGTCATCGGATCCGACCAATGCGCTGCTGACGTATACTTGGAGTGAAAGTACGAATGCACCGTTTGCGACTGGAGCGCTCATTACCAATTCATTTGATTTGGGTGTCCAGGTAATCACATTGACGGTCAATAATGGGACCTCGACTGGAAAAATCAGTATTGCGGTCGAGGTGCTCGATAAATACGAAGGCTTATTCGAGCTTGAGTTGGAGGTTCTGGACTCCGGGCTGACTCTGAATGAGAAGCGACCGTTGTTTGAAACTTTAAGCCAGGTCTATCCGCCTCCCACGCCCGGGCAGTCAACCGGATACGATGTAAACCAGTTGGTTCTCTTCCAGGACAAGGTGCGCAGCAGTGTTGCTCCGATCAATCCTGCCCTGGCGGATCACTTTATAACCTTTGCACAGCGACTTATTGACGCTGCCAATGCTTCTTAATGACCGAGAAAGCCTGTTTCGAGTTGGGAACCAAACTGTGCTTCAGACAACCAGGCTGGCAAATGCCAGCCTGGTTTTCCGCTCGTTATCCTGCGATTTTTTTTCTGCTGGCGGTCCTTATCAGCTGTTCGACAGTCGTGTTTGCTGCAACAGCTCCACCGAATGACACTTGCACGGGGGCTGAGGTGATTCCATCTGCAGGCCCTTTTCCCTATCTTTCAGGAGTCGCGGCAGATGTTTCCGGCGCGACGACAGTTGGTGACCCACCTTCACCAGCCTGCATTTCCGGCAGTATATCGCGAAGTGTTTGGTACCAGTTTACTCCGTCAGCCACGAAATTATATACGATTTCCACCGGCAGTGACACGGCGACGACAGTGGTTGATACGGTCATGGCTATCTATACGTCCGCCAGCAATTGTGGAGGTCCTTTCGCCCTGGTGGCTTGTAATGATGATTCCGGTGGTTTGGCCGCGGCCATTTCAAAAACTCTCAATGCTGGAACGACTTATTATCTTGTTGTTTGGATATCAGGTTCGGTGGCTCCATCAGCGGGTAAAACTGCCGTGCAACTTCGGGTTTCCCAACCGGTAGTTCCAGCAAACGATACTTGTGCAGGCGCGGAGATCATTCCTGGAAATGGTCCTTTTCCTTATTTGACGAGTGTGGCCGATACAACCCTGGCTACAACCGCGGGTGATCCGCCTGCACCGTCGTGTAACACTAATTTTTCCCGTAGCGTGTGGTATCGTTTCACTCCGAATGCGTCAGCGGTTTACGAGCTTTCGACGTGCGCGGATACAGCGACAACTATCTACGATACTCTCATGGCTGTTTATACCTCTCCCAGTGGCTGCAGTGGACCCTATACATTTGTGGTTTGCAACGATAATGCCTGTGGGACGCGAGCTGTCATCACCGCCACTTTGAGTGCAGGTGTGACTTATTATATCGTCATTTGGGAGGCGGGAAATGATCCTTACACGCCTGGAGAAACCTCTGTTCAAATGCGTGTTTCGGGATATTTTCCCCCTGCCATTGTCACGACAGCTGCCACAAGTATCACGTCGACTGGGGCGGTGTTGAACGCTGTGGTTAATCCCAATCATGTTTTAACATCAGGCTGGTTTGAATGGGGAACGACCACCAACTTCGGTAATATCACACCCGTGCAAAGTTTGGGTAACGGAAGCTCGAATTTCCAGATGGGCGCTTCCATAGCTGGTATCCAGTCCGCCAAAACCTATTATTTTCGCGGCATGGCAACCAACAATCTTGGAATTAGCCAGGGTACGAATCGTACCTTCACGCGAAGCATCACGTTGCCGCAATTCACCCTGGCTGCCCATCTGACGAATGGAGCGTTTCATTCGCAGTTTTCCGGCAACGCCGGGCAGAGCTATCTCATTCAAGGATCAACCAACCTGGTCAACTGGCCTGTACTGGGAAATGCCACGGAGCTTGGTGGAGGACTATTCCAGTTTGATGAATCGAATCCTACAAATCTTCTTCGTTTCTATCGGGTTTTTTCACCTTAGTGAGTGGTTGATTTTTTGTAATCGGGCACAGCTGTATTTCCATGAAAGAAAGTTTTTTCCTGAAGAGGATGTGAATTGTGCTCCAGGCGAACTAAGAAAAGTGTGTGAAGTCAGCCCGGGTTCTCACGCAGCCTTTTCGGCGTAATTGATGCTCATCGTGCCACCCATGAGATTGATGATGCGAACGTCGGTGAGTTGCAGGTTTGTCATTTTGGCGGCGACGCCTCTTTGTGCGGCGTAGTGCTTCAGAGACTCGAGAATGTAGCCATGAGTATCAGCATCTCCGCACAATACCTTGCCCATGACTGGCACAAAGAATTTGAGGTAGGTGAAATAAAGAGATCGCCAGACAGCATTGTCCGGTTTGCCAAAGTCCAGCACCAACAATCGCCCGCCTGGTTTGGCGACGCGCTTCATTTCGCGCAAACCCAGATCCAAATCCGCCAGGTTGCGAAGTCCATAGCTGATTGTGACCACATCAAAGCTGCCATCCGGAAATGGAATGTTTTGAGCGTCGCCGTTCAGAAAGCGGACGGAAGGTTTGGGATTCTGGCTTTGGGTTCTTTGGCGGGCCACTTTCAACATGGGTTCGCTAAAATCCAAGCCTACGGCTTCCATGCCTGTTGCAGCGAGGGCAAAGGTGACGTCACCTGTCCCGCAGCAGAGATCCAAGGCCCGTTCTCCCGGCCTGCCGTGAGCCAAATTCAGAAGACGCTGTTTCCAAAAACGGTGCAATCCGAAGCTTTGAAGATCATTAATCAGGTCATAATGCGGAGCAATGGTCGCGAACAAGGCGTTTACCTTGGCGGCTCGTTCCTTGCCTGAATCGTAAAATTTATTTGTCACGTCGGTCTTGAGGCTAGCATTGAACCAATGAAAAAGCCAAGCTGGCACGATTTCGGCTAGGATAAGCAACAGTCATTGTGTAAGACAGGCTGATAGTACGGAAATTATATTGAAAGACAGGCTGATATCGAAAAAATGGTTGATGGATCGACAAAACGGCATGAAACCAAGCCAGTCGAGTGTCTGGAAATGATACAACGTCGGTGGCAACACAATAAAATACAAACATGAAACTGTTTGGAAAATGGAAAAAAGAAGAGCCTCTTGCCGAGGCGAAACCGTTTTCGGCCACCGATAATCCTGAACTCAGTGCCAGCCCCAAGGATGCGATTGGTTCGGGCAGGAAAATCCTCGTGGTGGATGATAACTCTGTAGTGCTTAAAGCCTTTGAATTAAAATTAAAGGCCGGCGGCTTCCAAGTTTTGACGGCGACGGACGGCTCAGCGGCTGTCAGTTGTGCACGACAAGCCAAGCCCGATATTATCGTGTTGGATATCAATTTTCCACCAGATGTGGGCAGCTCGGGATTGCAGTGGAACGGATTTAACATTCTGCAGTGGCTGCGGCGTTTTGAAGAAATAGGCAGGATTCCCGTGATTATCATCACTTCAAATCAAGCAGAAACATTTAAGGAGAAGGCTCTCGAGGCCGGTGCCATTGCCTTCTTTCAGAAGCCGATCAATTACGAGGAGTTCATGGTAGCGGTGCGCCGTGCCATCGGACAGGCCAGCGTTACGGGCACAAGTGCGATGCCACCGTCGCTTCCAAGCTAAGGCTGTTCGTACAATTTACGCAGTTCCTGTGGCGAAGCGCCCAACCGGTATCGCCAGGTTACCCGCCACATCAACAGATAGGTTCGAATCACTCCGCGCCTGGTGAAGCGTCTGGCAGAAGTAAGCACGGTGCTTTCGGCCAGGGCAATTCTACCTACCCTTCGCAAACGCCGACAAAGTTCAAACTCTTCCATGAGCGGCATGTCGGGCACACCTCCAACGGACTCCAGAGTTTCCCGCCGGAAGAACATTGTTTGATCTCCCAAAATGCGACGGCCAAGATAAAGTCGAATGGCGCATTTAAGACGGGAACCGAGCAGCAAAGCAGGCGCAGCACGAAATTGCTTCCAAAATCCACCGCCTGCCACGTGCACATCTCGAAGGCAGGAAATTGCAGCCCTGCCGGCATTTGCGGAAAGCCAGGTATCCGCATGCAAGAGTAAAACTATGTCGCCACTGGCCTGTGCCGCGCCGAGACGCATCTGTCCCCCCCGGCCTGGAGCACATTGCATTACTTTACAGCCTAAGGCCGCAGCCACTTCGCGGGTCCCATCCTTGCTGCCGCCATCAACCACAATAATTTCTGATACCTCGGGAATGGCTCGCGCGTGATGGATGGTTTCAGGCAGGCATTGGGCTTCGTTGTAGGTCGGAATGATGACGGAGATCGTCCTGGGCAAAGGCCGGCTTTTGGTTTGAAACTGACGTTCCTTCCACAACACCATTCCACCCACGGCAGCCCACGCCAGCCGGCCAACGAGAGTGAGGAGGGAAGCCGCAACGGCGTCGGCAGGTGAAATTCCATAAAGACCGAGAAGGCTCAACGCAGCACCTTCGCGGAAACCCAGGCCAGCCACGGTAAAGGGAACGGCACTAATGATGCAGATGATGGGAAAGGTCCAAAGCAACTGCCCCCACGGTATCTCTGTATGGCTGACAGCTTGCAAGCTGAGCGCCAGTGAACCTGCCAGGCCCACTTGAACCAGGAAACCGCAGGCCACTCCCTGCAGCACAATGCTTTTGGAAACCATCATTTGAGCCAGGCTGAATCGCAATGCTTGCAGCCACTTTGCTACTCCCGGTATACGTCCGAACTTCATGAACAACGCCACGGCCAAACCAATCAGGACCAGGGTGATTAATATCCATGCAGTCGAAATATGGAGGGAGCTGGTATTTAACTGAAAGAAGGCGCCGTTCCACGCGGCCAGGCTGAAAGAAAGTATTATAAAAATTATTAAACCTCCAAAACCGAGCAAACGATCCAATGGGGCTGCCGCGAGAATCTCCGGGAGGGGTAGCTGGTACCAGCTTGCATAGAGGGCGGATTTGGCCAGGTCGCCACCGGCTACTCCAAAAAGTAACGTATAGAAAAAATGTCCAATAAGAGACATGGTGAAGGTGGCGCCAAAATGAACCGCGTTGCCGGTCAACCGCAACATCAGGTGCCATCTCCAGGCGCTGGGAGGAAAAACAATTCCGTAGAACGCGATGGAGACGAGCAACCAACCGGGATGGGCGTGGTGGAACGTGCGCACCAAATCCGACATGTCGACGTGACGAAAGACAAAGAAAATGGCGGCACAAGCAGTTACCGCTGATCCAAGCTTGAACCAAAGAGGTGCTCTTTTTCGCGTCGGTTCGTCCATTCAGGCTTAGTATAATTTTATTTCAGCAAACACCAAGGCGTGAGTTCAGCAACCACGCTTTACCAACCTCAAGTTGGAAAGCCGAGCATGCCCAAAAACAGCCGCAAACACTATGGGTAAAATTTCGGATTTCAGAAGGGTAATACCCCATGGCTCCGCGGAGATAGTGTTGTATTTTGCAAATTAGGAAAGGATACCAAAAATCAAATTATGAAACTCAACCCAAAGAAATTAGTACTAACTGTCTGCCTTGGCGCAGTCGTCGGCTTGGCGGGTTTGGCTGGCTGTCAAACAAGCGGTGACCGCAGTGCCGGTCGCTACGAGGACGACAAGAAAGTCGCGAGTCGCGTCAAGAAGGATCTCAAGGAAGAACCCGTGTATAAGTTCACTGATGTGCATGTCGCGGCCTATGACGGTGTGGTTCAACTGAGCGGATTTGTTAATACCCAGGATCAGAAAAACAGGGCCTCGGACGTCGCCCGGCACGCTGATGGTGTACGGGAGGTGGTTAACAGTCTTGTCATCAAGCCACAAGTGGCCGCAACCGGTCCGGCTCCAGTTATTAACAATGAAAATCGCATCACTAGTCCCACCGGAGCGCCAACAGGTCGCCGTATTGATGCGGAAACCTCCGCCACCCATTATGGTGGAAATGCAGCCGGTGCAACTGGCACCACAACCGGAACTACTTCGGGCACTTCGGGCACTACCATAACACCTTCTGGGCCGCCAACTACCTCAGCGGAGCCAATCACACCATCACAGACGAAGGCACCATCGGAGTCCATCAGCAGCCCCAGCGTAAATATCACGACTCCCAACGTAAACATCAACACTAACGCTCCAAGCAGCCAATAATCTTGCCCGAACGGCTTTGTAAGCCAGGGAGTCTGGAAATATTTAAAGGACCGCGGTAATGCCTTGGTGCAACCGCGGTCCTTTAATTTTTGACTGACGGAATTTGTGAAACACAGATTTGCGCGTGCCGATTGTGAATGGAAAATGCGCAAAACACGTCCAAGGTTTACGGCTACAGATTAGAGTTGGTGTGCTTTCTGAATTTTTATGCAGACCCGTCACGCGGTTTAGGTAAATGCAACCAAACTTTCTCTGTATTTTTGATGCTAATTTGGTACAGTTAAATCTAGATGCGTTCCCATTTTCCAATATTGACTCTGGTTGCGTGGATAAGCAGTTGTGCAGTTCTCAGCGCAAAGATCACGCCTGAGCAAGCAAAACAATTACCCCCGCCAGCGAATCATCCGGTGGATTTTTCAAAAGAGGTGAAGCCGATTTTTGAGTCGAGCTGCATCAAGTGTCACGGTCGTGGTCGGGACAAGGGTGGTTTTCAATTGGACAGCCGTGAAACGTTGCTCAAGGGAGGCGACTCCGGGGTGGCGGTGGTGCCGGGAAAGAGCGAGGCAAGTTATATAATCGAACTAGTCCAGGGATTTGATCCGGATGAAATGATGCCTAAAAAGGGCACCAAACTGACACCGGAACAGGTTGGAATATTGCGCGCCTGGATAGACCAGGGAGCAAAGTGGGATGCCGGAGTCACCTTCGGAAGACTGGAGCCCGCGAATCTCAAGCCGCATCGCCCTGAAGTTCCCGCCGGGGACAGGGAAATGAATCCGGTTGATCGCTTTTTGCAACCTTACTTTGCGGCGCATCATATCAAACCTGCGACGCCAGTGAATGACCGGCTCTATGCGAGGCGCGTGTATCTGGATGCGATTGGTCTGCTGCCTACGCCGGAGCAATTGGATGCGTTTGAAAAAGACAAGCGTCCGGACAAGCGGCAGCAACTCGTGCGGAGTTTGCTCGCGGACAATCAGAATTATGCGGTGCACTGGATGAGCTGCTGGAATGACATGTTGCGGAATGATTATCGCGGGACGGGCTACATCGATGGCGGTCGCAAACAGATCACCGGCTGGCTCTACACGGCTTTGGCAAAGAACATGCCATATGACAAGTTCGTCGCAGAGTTGATTAATCCCACTCCCGAATCCGAAGGGTTTACCAGGGGAATTATCTGGCGTGGCGCGGTGAATGCCAGCCAGGCGCCACAAATGCAAGCTGCCCAAAGCATTTCACAGGTGTTCATGGGAGTGAACTTGAAGTGCGCGTCCTGTCACGATAGTTTCATCAATGATCTTACTCTGGCGGATGCTTACGGGCTCGCCGGGCTTTATGCGGAAGGCCCGCTGGAGATGGTCCACTGCGACAAGCCGACGGGGAAAAAGGCGGATTTGAAATTTATTTACCCGGAGCTGGGACAGATCGATCCCAAGGCCGATCGGTCCACCCGATTGAAGCAGTTGGCAGAGGTAGTTTCAGGACGTCAGGATGCGCGGCTCACCCGCACGATCGTAAACCGGTTGTGGCAGAGATTCATGGGGCGTGGTTTGATTGAACCCGCCGATGAGATGGAGAAAACCGCGTGGAACCAGGATTTGCTGGATTGGCTGGCGGAGGACATGGCTGACCAGAACTTCGACATGAAGAAGACCATGGAACGCATCCTGACTTCGCGCGCCTACCAAATGCCGGCGGTCAGTCTCGATGAGAAGAGCAGCGAGGACTACGTTTTCAAAGGGCCAATTGTGAGGCGGATGTCGGCGGAGCAGTTCCGTGATTCATTGGGGGAAGTGGCCGGGATATGGTATGAGCAACCGGTGGCGCAGGTGGATTTTTCGGCGGGTGCCAGCAACCAGAATTTTGATGCCCCCTTTGCGGCCAAATGGATTTGGACAGAAGCCACAGCGGCACAGGCCGCCAAACCGGGCACGAATTATTTTCGCAAGGTGGTGGTGCTTGATGGTGAGCCCACATCAGCCATGGGTGTCATTACTGCTGACAACAGTTTCACGCTATTTGTGAATGGCAAAAAGGCCGGAGCCGGCAAGAAGTATGACGAATTGCAGGTCGTGGATTTACGCAAACACCTGGTAAAGGGAACCAATTACATCGCTGTCAGCGCGGTGAATGATGGTGACAAGCCGAATCCTGCGGGTTTGTTTTTATATGCCTATGTTCGTTTTGGAAATAAGGCATCCAAGGTAATGGATTTCGGGACGGATAAATCATGGGTATGGTCCGGTAACAAGGAGAAGAATTGGGATAAACCAAAATTTAACGGTGCCAACTGGTCGGCTGCTGCTGAATTGGGGGCCATTGGCCTCGGTCCGTGGAATCTTGAGCCGCAATTCAAGAGTGCCATGATTGCGCCGGAGAAGTTCGGGAGGGTGCGGTCGGCGCTAGTGAATGCCGATACCTTGCAGGTGGCGTTAGGACGGCCCAATCGGGAGCAAGTGGTTACGACCCGTTTATCCGCTGCCACCACGTTGCAAGCTTTGGAACTGACAAATGGGCATGAACTCTCCGACATCATCAAGCAAGGTTCGAAGAAATTAATGGCCGAAAGTTCCGACAAGGATTTGGTTACCCGGTTGTATCTGCGCGCACTGGGAAGAAAGCCGACCGGTGAGGAGCTGAAACTGGCCCAGGAGATGGTTGGCAAACCGGTCCAGAATGCCGGCATTGAGGATTTGTTATGGGCAGTGACGATGCTGCCGGAATTTCAATTAATTTATTGAGGAAGGATTGTTATGAGTAATGAGTGGAGCAGGAGAGACTTTTTGAAAACGGCCAGCGCCGCCACGCTGGGAGCATTGGCTGCAGGCTATCCGTGCGCCATGTGGGCGGCAGAGGAAGAGAAAATCAAGCCGACAGCGGACACGGTGATCGTGCTGTGGATGGCTGGCGGCATGGCACATACCGAGACGTTCGATCCCAAGCGCTACACTCCTTATGAGAAGGGGCTGGAATCGAACCGGGTGCTGTCCACGTTCCCGGCGATTGATACGGCGGTCGACAATATCAAGGTATCGCAGGGCCTGGAGAATATTGCGAAGGTCATGGATCGGGCCACGCTGATTCGTTCCTATACTGCTGGAGATCTCGGTTTCATCCTGCACTCGCGGCATCAATACCAATGGCACACGGGCTATGCTCCGCCGCAGACGGTGGCGGCACCGCATCTGGGCGCTTTCATTGCGCGCACGTTGGGGCCATTGAACCCGGCGGTGCCGGCGTTCATCGATATTGGGCAGCGTTTTGACCTGGGTGAAGGGGAAGAGCTGAAGGCTTTCCATACGGCTGGTTTTCTTGGCAGCGAATATGGGCCGTTTGCCATCTCCAATCCGGAGCAAGCCGTGCAAAGTGTGCGTCCGCCAGCGGGCATGAGCCCATCGCGGTTCGAGAATCGCGACAAGTTTTACCGCAAGCTGATGGCGAAAAGTCCCATTATGGAATATGGAAGCGATTATCAGCAACAATCGCTGCTGCGCTCGATGGACAATGCGCATCGACTGTTGAGTTCTCCGGCCTCAAAGGCCTTTGATCTCTCGCTCGAGCCGAAGGAGAGTTACGATAAGTATAATACTGGCAAGTTTGGGTTGGGTTGCCTCTTGGCGCGCCGGTTGACGGAAGTGGGAGCGCGATTTATTGAAGTCACCACCGAGTATATTCCGTTCGTGAACTGGGATACGCACGAAAATGGGCATACCCGGTTGGTGGATTTGAAGAAGTCGATTGATGCGCCGATTGCCCAACTGGTACTGGACCTGGAGAAGCGGGGGCTTTTGGATCGGACGCTGATCGTGCTCGCAAGCGAGTTTAGCCGCGACATGATGATGGAAGGAAAACCTGAAAATCTGGTGAAAAACCAGGTCGTGGTGCCCGATGTCATCAACGATATGAAGTACTACGGCATGCACCGGCACTTTACGGATGCCGGCAGTGTGTTGATGTTTGGCGGCGGAATGAAGAAAGGGTATCTGCATGGCAAGACGGCGGATGAACGTCCTTGCACGACGGTTGAAAAGCGAGTGGTGATCGAGGATCTGCATGCATCGATTTACCGGGCGGTGGGTATTTCGCCGAAACTCAGCTATGACATTGAAAAGCGGCCATTCTATGTCACCAAGGATGGGAAGGGGAAGCCGGTTATGGATCTGTTTGCGTAAGGCGATTCGGGAAGTAACCACGAGATGGACCCAAACGAACACGAATCAGAACCGAGTTGAAATAGTGTAGTCGTTTGGCATTTAGGTGTTTAAATGGCAGGTGCTTGCAGGATTCCCGAGGCTGAGTCTCGCTGGCCGGCTTAAATATTTGATGAAGTAGAATAAATAAAAGAGGGCTTGCAATTTGGATGAATTCTCGTAGTGTTTTCGAGCCTGTTAGGAAGCGAGCGTAGCTCAGTCTGGTAGAGCATCACCTTGCCAAGGTGAACGTCGAGGGTTCGAATCCCTTCGCTCGCTCCATTTTTTTGTACCAACCACTTTCGTTTGCAGGAGTTGAAATCACCCGCGTTGGTAAACTGCCCTGGCTGAACGACACGATTTTCCTTTCCGGCTCTAAAGGGATGTCAGCCTCGGCCCCGGCAAAACAAATCCAGCGGAAATTGTTTGAAATGCGTTCTATTCTCAGGCAGAAGATGGATTATTGTCGCACTTAATTTCCTTGTTTTCTGCCCGGGAGTTCGCCAGCGAACGTTTGTTCGAGCGGCTTTGTTCCTTGCTGTTTTCTCTGCTTTTCCTGGGGTTGTGCGCAGGCGCAGTGCATGAAGCCAAAGCCGACTCTCAATACTCTGCAGCAACAAATTTCGCCGCGAGTCTTGCCCCCAAAGTCACGGAGATAGCCGAGCTTCTCCAACTGAACAACGACGAGCGGAGGATCGACTGCCCGATTCATCTGGAAGGGATAGTTTTGTGGGTAAGCCCGAAGCGTGACATGCTCGGATTGAAGGACAATTCAGGCGTGGCTGTGATTGAGATGGAGGTGCCGGGAGAATCTGTTCGACCGCAGATGAACATTATCGTGGAAGGGATCTGCACCGTGGAAGGGGAGCGATTAAGCTTGCGGCGTCGGCCGTTGGTGAACAACGAGGGCATTCATGGCATGATTGAACTCTCCGGAGCGATTTTTCTGAAAGCCGGCAAACATTCGATCCATGTGCCATGGTACAATCACATGCCGCCTTGTGGGTTGGAGGTGTCTTATCAAGGGCCGGGCATGACTCGCCAAAAAATTCCGGACTCCGCCTTATTGCTGCCGGTAACCACGGCAGAAGGCTCGATTCGATGGACTTCCGGACTGAATTACCGCGCGTACGAAGGTGAATGGTCTGCGGTGCCGGATTGGAGCCAGTCGGAAGTTGTTGCGAAGGGAGTGGCCACCAACTTTGATTGCTCTCTGGCGACGCGCAACACCAATGCCGGTCTCGATTTCACCGGGTATCTTGAGGTGCCGCACGAGGGTGTTTACACCTTTTATCTCCGCTCCGATGATGGCAGTCTATTGACCATTGATGACGCATCGCCGAGAACCGAGGTGATTGGCACTGGCCAATGGCCCGAGCCTTCGAAAATTTCCGCCCGTCAACATCTCCCGCCAGCGCAACAGAACCAATGGTCAACCGTGGAAGGGACGGTCATTTTCGCCAGTGAACAAAGTGGCACTCTGGAACTGGAACTGAGTTCCGGTTCCGGCCGGCTCCGGGTTGAAGTTGCCGAGAGTTCGGGCACTCCGGCCGCAACTTTTCTAAACCGCCGGATACGCGCAACCGGTATCGCACGGAACACCTATACCACTGATGGCCAGAGAGTGGCTGGCAAGTTGTTGACGCCGGGGTTGAAACAAATTGAAGTGTTGGACGCAGTTGCGGAGAACCATGGCCAGCTACGCCCAAACTCGGCGCCCCTGCCTTTGCTTGCGACGATCGAAGAGATCAAACACTTGAGCCGTGAGGAAGCGCAGCGTGGTTATCCCGTAAAAATCCGCGGGGTTGTTACGGCACTGCGACGCGAAGGCATCTTTGTGCAGGATTCCACCTGGTCGATTTATGTTCGGATGTTTGACCTCGTGGGAGGCGAGAGACCGCGGACCGGTGATTATTGGGAAATCGAAGGAACCACGTATAATGAGTTTGCGCCCAACATCCAGGCGCGTCGAGCCGTCCGTCTGGGGCCGGGCACTCTGCCGGAGCCGGTACGTCCCTCCTGGGACCAACTGATCAATGGCAGTCTCGATACCCAGTACATGGAAGTGCAGGGGATCGCCACGGCGGTTGAAACCGACGGCATGGTCCTGCTCACTCGCGCGGGAAAAATTCAGATTCGACTTCCCGAAGCCGGACTTCAGTCGATTAAGCAATATGAGAATGCATTAATCAGGGTGAGAGGTTGCGTGATACCGGCTCGTGACATTACCACGCAGCAAATAGAAGTAGGGCGGATGGATCTTTGCAACGTTGCGATTACCGTTGATGAGCCAGCGCCTGCCGACCCCTTTTCCATTCCTCTGAAGTCTGCGAGAGATTTGTTTTTATTTGATCCACGAGCTGGCGCTCTTCAACGGGTGAAGTTATCCGGGCAAATTCTTCACCAACGTGGTGAGGAATTATTCCTGGCCGATGGAACCAATGGCTTCAGGGCAACATTTATTCCCAAGGTTCAAACCAGGGTCGCCGTGGGCGACCGGGTGGAGGTGGTTGGATTTCCGGAATTGGGCGGTCCTACGCCCGTTTTGCGAGAGCCTTTAGTCCGGGTGACCGGCCACTCTCCGCTGCCGGGTCCTATTATATTGCCCCCGAACGCTCCGATTCGCGGACAATATGATTCGACGCTTGTGAAGATCGAGTCGCGACTGGCGAGCATCAGCATCGAGCGGGCTGATCAGGTGCTCGTCCTGCAATCTGGGGCAAAGGGCTTTGTTGCCCGGCTACAGACCAGGCTGGGGCGATTGCAGGATTTGCAGCCTGGAACCCGGATTGAACTGACCGGAGTTTATGCGGGTCAGGGGGACAGGGGCTCCGGGCAGGATACTGATTCTTTCGAATTGCTCCTGAACTCCCCATCTGATGTGCGAGTGCTCGAACGTCCTTCCTGGTGGACGCTTCAGCGCACCATGGTGGTCGTCGGCGCGATGGCAGCCATGATCTGCGTGGCCTTGGTGTGGATCACACTGCTCCGCCGACAGGTCGAGGAACGCTCCCAACAGCTCACGACCGAAATGCGCCGCCATGAACACACTGAACGGCAGCGTGAGTTGGAGCAGGAGCGAGCCCGGATTGCGCGCGATTTACATGACGATCTGGGAGCTGCGCTCACCCAGATCCGATTTTTGAGCGCGTTGGAGAGTCGCGACGGCACCGTGCCGGAAACGACACGCGGCCGCATGGCCAGAGTTTCGGAGAAGTCTCATGAACTGGTGACCTCACTGGACGAAATCGTTTGGGCGGTAAACCCCGCCAATGATTCGCTTCCGAGCCTCGCCACCTATTTGTGCCAATTTGCGGAGGAATTTTTCCGCGCCACGCCAATTCGATGTCGTTTGGATGTGGATGATTTCCTGCCGTCCGTGCCGTTGACCTCCGAGGTGCGTCACAATCTTTATCTCGGCGTGCGCGAGGCGCTGAACAACATCGCCAAACATTCGCAGGCAAGCGAAGTCTGGCTCCGTATTCAGGGGGATTCGCAACGTCTGCGGATATTAGTGGAGGATAACGGGGTGGGACTCCTTGTGCCGTCCACTGTAGCTACAGGCGAGGGATTGGCGAACATGCGCCGGCGCCTTGAATCGATTGGTGGCCGGTTTGAATGTGAAGCCCGGGTCGAGGGAGGCACCGTTTGTCGCTTCGAATTGCCTTTAAAATCAGCGGAGATAAGACCATGAAATCATCCATTTGGGGGATACTCCCGCAACCCAGATCTGTTATACCAAAATCGCATCTATGCCCAAGCGCCAATGCCAGTGAATTATGCTGACGACTGTTGCCATTGTTGAAGACAACCGTGATTTCCGTGCCACGCTCGCCCGCTATGTGGACGAAGCCCCGGGACATCGGTGTATTTGCGAGTGCGGCACGTCCGAGGAGGCCCTGCAAAAATTACCTCGATTGATGCCGGACGTCGTTCTCATGGACATCCATCTCCCGCAGATGTCCGGTCTTGATTGCACGCGCCGGCTGAAGGAAATATGTCCGTCGATCCAAATTCTGATCCTGACAGTTTATGAGGATAACGAGCGCATTTTTGGCGCGCTCAAGGCGGGTGCGGGCGGCTATCTGCTGAAGCGCGCAGACCCGGCGGACATCCTGAGTGCCATCCAGGATGTGAAGCAGGGTGGCGCCCCGATGAGCAGCCAGATTGCGAGGCGGGTTGTACAATCTTTTCGTGAAGTGCCGCGCGAGCCGGTCAAAAACGAAAAGCTCTCCCAACGGGAGGAGGAGATTCTCCAGCAACTCTCAAAGGGTTATACAACAAAAGAGATCGCAGAACGTCTTTCTGTCAGCGTGAACACGGTTCGGACTCACCTGCAGCATATTTATGAGAAGCTTCATGTCCGTTCACGGACCGAAGCCGTCGTTAAATTTCTTCACTGACCCATGCCAAAATCATCCATTTGGATGATACCGGCCATCTCGACTCCCGACCATACTCAGCGAATCACCTGCGGAATGGCCCGGCTGGTGGCTTGGGGAAATTATTACCAGTGGCGAGCAGAAACAACAGCGACAAATATCAAACGGGTGTGATTCGCAGTGCCGGAATCATCCTTACCCATCTATGAAACGAAGCATTCTACCTGTAGGATTGGTGCTGGCATGTGCCGGCATCGCAAACGCGGACTTTGTGCCGATCAACCTGACTCCGGGCAGTTACAGCCAGGATATGGTCGTCGAACAGACCGCGCCACACGCGCCCGCCACGCTGACCACCGCTTCCATGGACGCGGGCACGGGCAATACCGGTTACACCTGGTACGAACAGGGGTACAATCAACCCGATCCAACCACGGGGGTGCCCACGGCCAATTCGATTTTCACCAGTGAGTCGCAAAGCGATCATGCGTATCAAATGGCCCCCACTTACACTGCCAATAACTCGGTGTTGCTTGACTCCACGGTCACCAGCGCCACGCTGACCACGACAGCAGCGGCCTATTCGGCCTTGTCGTTCCTTGTCAGTTCCGGCGGTGGTTCCGTCACCATTGGCTATACGGTGCGCCATGCTGATGGAAGCAGCGACACGGGAACGTTCGTCTCGCCGGATTGGTTTGGCGGAGCTAACCAGGCTTGGACAGCCAATGGCCGTGTAACGGTTCCAAGTCCCGGCTTTGGTAATGTGAACAGTGGCAACCCGAGGCTGTACAGCGCTGACATCGCGCTGACACACACTACGAGTGCCGTGACGAACATCACGCTTACTTACAGCTCCGGCAGTGGTCATGCCGGTATTTTTGCCGTCAGCGGTTCGACTGGGACTGGATTCAATCCGATCGCCGTCACGGGGTACAATAAGGACATGATCGTCGAAGCGACAGGACCGCTGAATGGAGGCTATACAACGGCATCCATGGACGATGGAGTGAACAATGATGGCAACAGTTGGTATGAACAGGGTTATAACACGACTGCTCTCACCACAGGCTTACCGACGGCTGGTTCCACATTCGTGAGTGCTGCCTCGACCACCCACAGCTACCGGATGGCTCCCAGCTATGCGGCGAATAATACAGCGTTCATAGACGCTTCGCACAACGGATCGCTGATTCTCGTGACACCCACAACCCTCTCCGCGCTCTCCCTGCTTGTATCTGCGGGGCACGGGCCTGTAGTCGTGGATTTTGTCGTGCATCATGCGGACAGCAGTACCGAAAGCGGCTCGTTCAATGCGCCGGACTGGTTTGGCAATACACCTGTCTCCCTGAACGCAAACGGGCGTGTGGATGTTCGCAGTGCTGCTTTCAATAACGTGAATAATAATAATCCGCGGCTCTATTCCGTGGATATTCCGGTGGCGCACGGGAGCAGCCCAGTCACAAGCGTTGATCTGAACTGGAATCCCGGGAATACCGGCAGCGGCGCGGCGGCGGTGTTTGCCCTTAGCGGCCAGGCTTCGAGCTCTGTGGCCCTGGGACAATCGATGCAGTGGGGACTGACAATTACCAATATCAGCAATCCTATCACCCCACGTGTTGGGACCAACAGCGATGGTTCGCTCACGATTACAGCCGGGGGTGGTGATACCTACGGGAATCCGGACTCTTTCACCTATGCTTATCAGCAGGTGACCGGGGACTTTGATATCAAAGTCCGAGTGAATAATGTTACTGCGACTGATCCTCTCGGACAGGACTCTCCAAAAGGCTCCCTCATGGCGCGAGCCAATCTGAGTGCGGGAAGCGCCAACATCCAGATCAGCGCGCTCCCCCTGGCTCCGTCCGGACGTCAGGGCCAAATCGAAAGTATTGCCCGATTGCAAGACATTACGCACAGCCCGGCTGATACCACTGATATCAACGGCACACAGCCGACCTCAGCCACTCTCTATAACGTGACTGATACTGTTCCAAACGGTGCCTGCACCTATCCGGACGTTTGGCTCCGTATTCAACGGCAGGGCAATAAGTTCATGACGTATTTTGCGAATACCAAGCCTTCGACGGGTGTCAACCCAAACGATTCTAACGGTGGCTATCTCATCGGCACGAACGGCTGGCAGTTGGTCGCGGTAGTCCCCGCTGGACCTGACTTCCCGAAAACGATGTTAGTCGGACTGAGCACCGTTGCGCATAACAGCGACCCCACTGACACCACTAATGCGGTGGCCGTTACCTATTCCAGTTACGGAAACACGCCGAGCACACCGAGCATCCCGAACTGGAATGGCGCGCCGGTGGCTGCCAATCAGGCTCCGGGACAGTTCCCCAACAAATCTGTCATGGGAATCAACTGGGACATCAGTCTGCCTGCAAACGGACTCGGTTACGGTAGTGACACTGTCCAATCGAGCCAGGGTGCCGCGAGCCCAATCATTTGGAACACCGGTGGTTTCACCAGTGTGTCGCGAGATGTGCTGCTCTCCATCAACAGTGAGTCGCCGGCTGGTTTCTCCGTCGCACGTTATCAGGCTGGCGCCCTGGATTTTCTGCTCAGCCCTCGCGACCCAGTGTTGGCGCAGCAAAATTTGGGGCCATATTCGAATCCCAATCGCGAGCGAATTGGCAGCGGTGACCCGACGGTGCCTGCCAGCCAGGCGTATTTCCCATCCCCCGGTTATGGCTTTGTGATGAGCACCGTGCGGAAGAATGGCCAGGGATGGAACGACCAGGCGCCTTCCTTCTATGCGGCGACTTACGTCCAGCTCGACGGGGTCGGCTCGGCCATGGGCTTCGACATGACCGGTGGCAACTTCCGGAACGCGCATTTCTACACCCGTACAACGAAAATCGCGACGGGCGTGATCAACAACGGAGCCAGCGATTTGAATGGCTTGCAGCGTTGCGCGATTCCTATTTCCGTGGCCTGGTTCCCATACGATCAGGGATGGAAGGCTGGTTATTTCCAGTCCTCCGACACCGTGGACAATACGTTGTCGATCCCGAATTCGCCGCAGTTCAAGTGGGGTAACGGCTGGGGTTCATTCAGCGGAACAGCCGCCACGGGGATTACGGACCAGCTTCTGCCGGCCATGGACCTGCTCACCTGGCAGGATACTGGCAGTGGTCCAACGAGCTCAGGTCTGGCGAAACTGGTATTGCCCGGCGTCAACTCACTGACCGATGGCATGCTGTTCACGGTGGGCAACGACGAAAACAACAGCCTTCGTGGACCTTCCGCCAACAACGCAGCACTGGCCGACGGGTCCGGTTGGCAAGTAGCGGTGCGCGGTATTGAAGAGAGCAAGTACGATCCCAACACCTACGCCTCAGCAGCTGATGCCGGATCAAGTTTCTCCTTCCTGTTTGTTCCGTGGAATGCGGACAATCTGATCGGCGCGCATGTCCGTGGCACGGACGGCGCCG
This sequence comes from Pedosphaera parvula Ellin514, assembly GCF_000172555.1. Classification (NCBI taxonomy): domain Bacteria; kingdom Pseudomonadati; phylum Verrucomicrobiota; class Pedosphaerae; order Pedosphaerales; family Pedosphaeraceae; genus Pedosphaera; species Pedosphaera parvula. Next base: position 49,301 of record NZ_ABOX02000018.1, on the reverse strand, counting down.
TCCTGCATGGCGCGGGAAGTTTTTCCCTTACTCGTCTCTCGACTGGGCGCTATGCCTTGACCATCCCTGGCAAGACTGGAACGAACGGCATGCTGATGCTAATCAACTCTGGTTACTTCGCGAGCCAGCCCACAGTGGTGGATACCGCTTTGCTCTCGTATGAATACGGCGGGACTAACACACCCGCCAACTCTTTCATCATCGAATCGCGCTACCTCAATCCTGGAGCAGGCCCGAGCGGTGAAGATATCGCCTCCCTGCGCGATGCGGACTTCAACTTCGCCTGGGTGGACTTCCAAACTCCATTGGCACCAGCGGGTACGGTTCCACCGGTGCTGAGCATCACTCACACTGGTAGCAACGTCTCCGTGTCCTGGAGCAATGGCCCCGGATTCATCCTGCAATCCACGAGTTCACTATCCGGCACTCCGACGTGGACAAGCTTGGGGACCGCGAATCCTCATGTCCTGCCGGCTGGAAGCGGGAGTCAGTTCTTCCGCGTGGTCAGTCCTTAATCGAACCAGCTCCTGAGGTTGGGGGCCGCCACGGCGACGTGGCGGCCCTTTCTCTTGTACGGTGGGGTCGTTACCTCAGGCGTTTCTTTCAAGATTATGCCTTTCATTGAGTCGAAGATTTATGTTTTCAGATGTAGTTCTTCCAGTTAAAGTTCTGATATGAAGCGGTTTATATTTCATGCTTTGTTTGGGGGCATCCTTTTTCTGGGAGCCAGTGCTTTTGCGCAGAGCCCGCTGATCAACGACAACTTCGAGAACAGAATCATTCTTTCGGGGAATCCTGTTACGTTTACCGGGACTTTAGCCAATGCAACAATTCAAGCGGGGGAACCCATGGGACCCTGGAATTGGGGCACCTTTGCGCCCTGGGCTTATGGTTACCGCAATGCGGATGCGTCCGCTTGGTGGTCATGGACCGCCACGGCTACCGGGCCAGCAACATTGGAGGTTTTAAATTCTTCAACCAGCGCTTTCAAGTTGGGGGGCATGGATGTCTGGACGGGCACAGACTTCGCGACAGATTTTGTAATTGTGGGAGGTGTAAACCTTGATATTGGGCGGCATCCCTTCTTTACATTTTCTGCAACTGCTGGAAACACTTATCATTTGCGTGTCGTAGGAACCAATTATGGTGACTTCACTCTCAGGATAACAGAAACGAACACACCGCTTATTGTGGTTCAGCCTGCAAGTCGGACAGTGACTACAAACGGGAGCACTTATTTTGGAGTCGTGGCGGCAGGTGCGCCGCCCTATTCGCCTCCTTTTTCCTATCAATGGCGCTTTAACGGAGTTGATCTGCCCGGAGAGACCTTTCCAATTCTGAGTCTGGATAATCTGACGACCAATCAATCCGGCGGCTACTCTGTCGTGGTTTCCAATCAAATCGGCGGAACCATCAGCGACGTCGCTGTTTTGAAGGTGACCGAGACGGCGAATCCTCCGCAACTGATGGCAGCTGGCAGTTCGGATACAGGGTTTGAGTTCAAAATCCTGGGAGACGTGGGCCGGATTTATCGCATTGAATCCTCCACAAACCTGAGCAATTGGACCGAAGAAAATAGCTTCCCCAAAGAATTCATTTACTATGGTACAGACAGAGCGAAAAACGGGTTGGTTTTCAGTGGGGCAAACGGATTTTCCGTGCCAAAGACTTCGCAACGGAAGTTTTATCGGACGACAGCCTATGTTCCATCCAATGAAATGTGCATTAATAACTTGAGGAAAATGCGATTCGCCAAGGAATTATTCTCACTCGTGAACAAGACCCCGTACTACTTTAACCCTACGGTCAGCGATTTAGCTCCCTACTTTAGAGATGGTCCTTTCTGTCCCCTAGATGTTAACCAGCTTACGGCCACGAGTTATAATTTGAATGATGAGAACACGGTTCCGACATGTAAATACTCCTGGGTCCATCTGCTTGAGGAACCGGAATATTAATGTTCGTTGGCCTTTCCGAGAAAATACTGTTTTCCACGAATGATAGTCACATTGGCCTGACAGGGCATTGCAGATTCGGGGTTGTTGCAGTTGGAATGAACTTTAGTTGAATTGGTCCAGTCAGGATTGACATTGTGGCGGTCATAGAACACTCTCGGCGCGAGGAACGGGGGCGACCTAAAAAGCCGGGGACGTCGGATCGCGTTCTGGAGTTAAATCATTAAAGCAGTGCGAAAATTATGCGAAGAGGGGGAATGAGTCTGTTCTGGCTGGTGTTGGCTCTGTGTGGATGCAACAGTCCCGGGCCGGTTACCATTACACCGTTGCCTTCAGGAAATGCGAAGGTGGGTCTCCTTCTTATTCCAGAGACGGATCCATTGTCAACCAATGCTCCAACAGTATATCGAGCGCCGGTGCCGTATGCGGATTTGAAGCCGTTGGTGAAGGGCAATACGGCGTTTGCTTTGGAGCTTTATGCGAAGGTGCGGTCGGGCGAGGGTAATCTGGCTTTTTCGCCTTACAGCATCTCGGCGGCGGTGGGGATGACTTATGCGGGAGCACGCGGGGAAACGGCCATCCAGATTCAGCAGGCGCTTCACTTTCCGCAGAACGAAACCAATTTGCCGGCGTTGTTTGCGCAGTTTGACCGAACGTTGCAAACGGCGCAGTCGGTTGGCGGCGCTCAGCTTAATATTGCCAATTCGTTGTGGCCGCAGAAGCAATACCGGTTCCGACCGGAGTTCCTTGAGCTTTTGAAAGTGAATTACCGAGCGACGATTACCCCGCTTGATTATGGGCGCGAACCGGAGAAAGCGATCAGGACAATCAATCAGTGGGTGGATGAGAATACGCGGCATAAGATTCCTGAGATCGTGGGGCCGGGTGATCTCAATGCGTCCACGCGAATGGTGTTGGTGAATGCGATTTATTTTAAAGGACTTTGGAATACGCCGTTCCAGGAATCTGCGACGCGGCAGGACAAGTTTCATGTGAATGCACAGCGAATGCTCACGGTGCCGTTCATGAACCGTGAGGGTTCCTTCAAATATGGAGAGAACGCCCAGGCGAAGGTGTTGGTCATTCCTTATCGCGAGCATCAGTTTGAAATGGTGCTGGTTTTGCCCCAGAAACAGGATGGCATTGCGCAGTTGGAGAGCACTCTGAATGTGACGAATCTTACGGCTTGGACATCAGTGACTGAGGGACAGGACGTTATTGTGACCGTGCCCAAATTCAAAATGTCCACCGGGCTTGGACTGACGCAAACGTTGCAAGCTCTGGGAATGCGGGATGCGTTTGATCCAGGACGGGCTGACTTCTCGGGCATGGATGGGAATCCACATTATCTTTATCTCAGCGATGCAGTGCACAAGGCCTTCATCGAAGTCAATGAGAAGGGCACGGAAGCGGCTGCTGCGACGGGGATGATGGTGCCCATGATGGGTATGGCTATGGAGCCACCACCAAAGCCGCGCGAGTTTCGTGCGGATCATCCGTTTCTCTTTTTGATTCGGGAGTCGTCGACCGGGTGCATTTTGTTTATGGGGCGGGTGATGGAGCCGGGAGGAAATTGACGCAGTTCGCTGAGCATTGTAATGTCAAGAATGGAGCTTTTGACCCTAACCAGCATCGTTGGAAGCTGGGTGAGTGACGTGCGTCCTGCAACCAAACGTGTCCATCGGAACCCACGGCGTAATCGATGAGAAGGGCCGTTGAGGCTTGGAAAAGGGTTGATGGTCTGGGGCCATGTGGGAGGAGGTTGTTTCAGAGATTCGAGTCGTTACAAAGGCACCGCCTGAAGAGCGGGACTCCGAACCCGGAGGAGAAGGTCGTCGGGATGTTCCCAGGTGAGTTGAATAAACCTGGGCAAGAATGACGGTTGGGCGGGCAAGCTCTCCCAATTTGATTTAGAAGGACCATGATGGCAGAACGCGGCAACCCAGTCGTCTCCAACGAAAGCGAACTGTATCTAACGGGGGCTGGTCCCTTGTTCCGGTGGATGCAGCGATTTGGCGGTGCCCGGAAGTGGCAGCCAACAGTCCGGCGGCGCATCATCATTTCGCTCTTGATCACCTGGTTTCCCATGTGCCTGTTCGCGTTCCTGCAAGGGCACGCACTTGGGCCGACGCCCAGAGGATCCTTTCTACTGGATTTTGCCACTTATGTGCGCTTTTTCGTGGGCCTTCCGCTTTTGTTCATCGCCGAGGCGCTTATCGGTCAGCGTTTGACACGGGCGGGTCTGAAGTTTGTGCACGACGGTCTGGTTCGAGAGGAGGATTATCCCGCGTTCGAGCAGGCGATTGCCCGCCTGGCGCGCCGACGCGAGTCCATCTGGGCGGCGCTTGTTCTCGTGGCCCTGGCTGTTGTCGGGGCGTGGAAATTCACCGCCGAAGCTGCCACTGGGGTTAATCTGGCAGGTTGGCAGTCCGTCATTCGACCGGAGGGATACGGATTTCGCTTTTCGCTGGCCGGACTGTGGAATCATCTTGTGGCCCTGCCGGTGGTTTTGCTGCTGTTGTACCGCTGGCTGTGGCGGATTCTCATCTGGACGTTCTTCCTGCGAGACGTCGCGCGGATGAACCTCGAACTGGAGCCCGCGCACGCCGACCGGGCGGGGGGACTGGGCTTTCTAGGGGTTGCTCACCAGTCCTTCGGCATCCTTGTCTTCGGGGTGAGCAGTGTGATCTGCGCGGGGATTGCCTTTCAAATCGTTTATGAGGGTGCGAGTCTTGAAAAGTTCCAAGTCCCGTTGGTCGGCCTGCTGGTGGTCATGGAGATCCTTTTTCTCGGGCCTTTGCTGATGTTCAGCCCGGTCATGGTGAGGGCCAGGCGGGCCGCCCTGATGACCTACAGCACGCTGGAGGTCCGCTACAAACGCGACTTTCAAAGAAAGTGGATTGAAAGCCCGGGACCGAAGAACGAGCCATTATTGGGCAGCCCCGACATTCAATCCATGGCTGATTTGGGCAACACCTTCCGGTTCATCAGCGAGATGAGGATCGCACCATTCGGTAACCGGACGATGATTGGACTGGCACTCGCGACTGCCTTGCCCGTTCTCCCGTTGTTCCTGCTGGTCATGCCCATTCGAGAAATAATAAATCTGCTGGTCAAAGCGGCTTTCTGAACCTGGCGCTTGGGGGAAAAGATCCACCGTTAAGCATGGTAAGGCTTTCCATTGTGCGCACAGCAAGACGCTGGTTCGGGAATGCGGGACGCTTCTGATTCCGCGCCAGTTGACTTTTCCGGCATGGACGGTAATCCGCATTGGCTTTATCTCAGCGAGGCAGTGCATCAGGCTTTCATCGAAGTGAATGAGAGGGGGACGGAAGCGGCTGCTGCGACGACGATGATGGTAACGGAAACGGGGGGCTGCCATGCCGCCACCAAAGGCGCGTGAGTTTCGGGGTGGTTGCAGTTGCGGGATTTTTCGTTAAATTGGTCGGGGCAGGATTGGCGCGTCTGCAGCCATTGAAGCGAGCACGTTTGATCCCACCAATCCATGCACAGCGGGCGGTTCCGGCTCGAGTTTCTCCTTCCTCTTTATTCCGTGAATGCGGATATTCTGACCTGGCCCGTTGCCCCGCCCATTCAGCATGACTCCAACCCGGCCTCTTTAAAAATCGTCTCCCCTTGACAATCTAGGTGAAGCTCAATATACTCCCCTAGAATATCTAGGAAAAGAATATTATGGCTACCAACTCCAAGGCTGAACTGCTTCAGGGAACCCTTGACCTGCTCATACTCAAAACCCTGACTGCCGGGGCGATGCATGGTTATGCCATCGCCCAAAGCATCCAGCAGCGCTCGGATGAGGTGCTGGTGGTGGAGGAAGGATCACTCTATCCGTGCCTCTACCGCATGGAAGAAAAAGGCTGGATCACTGCCCAATGGGGGAAATCGGAGAACAACCGCCGTGCAAAATTCTATTCATTGACGCGAGCTGGACGCAAGCAACTGGAGGAGGAGACGGCGATCTGGGAACGGGTGCATCGCGCAATCATGCTCGTTCTGCGGACGGCATAAGGCGCATGACCGGCGAGGGAACAATGAAAGGTGGGCGATGACTGAACCTCGGTAAGGAATGAAGGCTATACGAACAATCTGGTCAAGACTGCGCGCATTTGGGCGGAGGCGCACCCTGAAGCAGGAGATTGACGAGGAACTGCAGTTCCACCTTGCACAGCGCGTGGAGGAGAACATCGCGGCCGGCATGTCGGCGGAGGAAGCAGCCCGCGCGGCGCGCCGGCGCTTCGGCAATGTGCAAAGCGTGCGCGAAGAATGTCGCGCGCTCCGCGGCGTCAGTTTAGGCGAGACAGTTCTACAGGACGTTCGCTTTGGTGCCCGGATGTTGCGCAAGAATCGCGGCTTTACCGCGGTCGTGGTGCTGACGCTCGCTTTGGGTATCGGGGCGAACAGCGCCATCTTTAGCTTCGTCAACGCGATCTTGTTGCGTCCGTTGCCGTGTCAGGACCCGGAACGCCTGGTCTCGATTTGTCATGTCTATCCAGAATTAAACCTATACGGCGCTCCGGCTTCTCCGTCCGGGTATCTGCACTATCGCGAGCACGCAATATCGTTTGCAAACATGGGCGCGGCCGAAGGATGGTCGCCCATTCTCACAGGTCACGATCAACCGGAACGTCTGTCAGGCATGAAGGTCACCGCCAGCTTTTTTCCAACACTCGGCGTCAAAGCGATCAAGGGCCGCTTGTTTCTTGCTGAGGAGGACAAACCCGGTGCGAACCGTGTGGCCGTCATCAGTTACGATTTCTGGAAACGAGATTTCCAGGGGGACCCGGACGTATTGGGCAAGCGACTCACCCTGGACGGTATCGGCTATGCCATTCTTGGCGTTCTGCCTTCCGGATTCAAGTTGCGCGGAGACACCGACGTCTGGACAGTTCCCGGCGTAACTGACCCGTCGTCGCGAGACGAATCGCTGCTCGTCCTTGGCCGGCTGAAACCGGGCGTCACGCTCACGCAAGCGAGGACGGAAATGAATGCCCTGGCGGATGCCTTCCGCCAGGAAGTGTTTGGCGGTATTCGCACGGCTCGAATCGAACTGACGGGTTTGCGCGAAATGATAGTCGGGGAGATTCGCCCGGCGCTCGTGACATTATCCGGCGTAGTGGCCATGGTCCTTTTGATCGCCTGCCTCAATGTAGCCAACCTGCTCCTGGCACGCGCGGCTGCGCGGCAGAAGGAAATCGCAGTGCGCTCGGCGCTGGGAGCTGGCCGACTTCGGCTGGTGCGGCAGATGTTGACCGAAAGCCTTCTGCTGTCGCTCCTTGGTGGTGGTGGTGGATTGTTGCTTGCATTTTTTGCGCTTGGCATCATGCGGGCTGCCGTGCCTGTTGAAGTTGCGCAATACATCCAGGGCTGGCAACATGTCGAAATTGATTTGCGCGTGGTGGGTTTCACGCTCGCGGTCTCTCTGGTGACTGGAACCATTTTCGGCCTCGCGCCGGCATGGCAGGGAACGTGGGTGAACGTGAACGAGACGCTCAAGGAATCCGGCCGTGGCGCCTCCGATGGCAGGCAGCGTCAGCGCCTGCGAAGTTTGCTCATCGTATCCGAGCTGGCAGTTGCAATCATGCTGCTCGTCGGCGCCGGATTACTGCTCAAGAGTTTCACTCAGGTGCAAAAGGTGCCTCCTGGCTTCAAACCGGCCCATCTCCTGACCTTCAGGCTTTTCCTGCCAGAGCATGAATATGAGCAATCCAGCCGGGTGGCGTCCTTCGGTTCGGAACTCGTGGAGAAATTGATGGTTTTGCCGGGCGCGACATCGGTCGGGCTGGGCAGTGTTGTTCCATTCGGCAGCGGGTTCGATACGGCCAGCTTTGACATCGAGGGCTTCACTGGCGACCCCAGCCTGCCGCATGGAATGCCGATTGCGGTGGATGCCGGCTATTTTGAAACGTTGCGCATTCCGCTGATACAAGGCCGATTCTTCACGGGGCACGACGATGCCTCAGGTGCGCCAGTCGCGATTGTGGATGAAAAACTCGCCCGTTATTTCTGGCCCCATGAAAGCCCACTCGGCAAACGCATCCACATCAATTCTGACCGGAAGAATGGCCAGCCTGTGTGGCGGGAAATTGTCGGAGTAGTTGGCCATGTGAAGATGTATGGATTGGCAGCCGAAGCAAAGGGGCAATATTACTTTCCCCATCCCCAAATTCCTGTCCGGAATATTTCGTTCATCATTCGGACCACGACGGATCCCAAAAGTTTAACAAGTGCCGTGCAGAACCAGGTTTGGTCGCTGAATAAAAACCTGCCCCTCTCAGGCGTGAAAACGATGACCGACCTGCTGGATCGATCCCTGATGCCAAAACGGCAGCTTATGTATCTTGTTGCTTTGTTTGCAGTGCTCGCGCTGTTGTTGGCGGCCGTAGGACTGTATGGGGTCATCTCGCTTTCAGTTGACCAACGCACGCGGGAACTCGGTATCCGGATGGCTTTGGGAGCGCAACCAAGCAGCATTTTGAGACTCGTGATAGGCCGGGCCATGCAGCTCGTACTGCTCGGGACGGCGATTGGTGTTGCGGGCGCGCTGGTATTAACGCGGGCGCTCTCAGCATCGCTTTTCGGCATTTCCTCGGCGGATCCGTTGACGTTTGCCGGGGCGTCAGCATTGTTGGCTCTCGTAGCACTCACAGCGAGTTATATCCCTGCGCGAAGGGCAACCAAAACCGATCCAATGGTTGCACTTCGTTATGAATGAAAAGTTACATGCCATGCAAACGACAACTCCTCTGATCCGACTGGATAAGATCGAAAAGAGATTCTTCACCGATGAAGTCGAAACGCACGCACTCTCGGGCGTCGAACTGGAAATTCACCATGGCGATTATGTGTCCATCTCGGGACCGTCGGGCGGCGGCAAGTCCACGCTGCTCGCGATTCTTGGATTGCTGGATTCGCCCACGAGCGGCCGATATGAACTGCGTGGCGAACCGGTGGAACAACTCGATTACGAACAGCGCGCGCGGTTGCGGAATCGCGAGATAGGTTTCATCTTCCAAAGCTTCAATCTGATCGGGGATCTCACCGTTTGGGAAAATGTGGAATTGCCGCTGACCTATCGCGGGCTGACCGCCGCCGAGCGGCGGGAGCGTGTGGATGAAGCTTTGTCCAAAGTCGGCATGACCGGGCGGTCAAAGCATTATCCAGCGCAATTGTCCGGCGGACAACAACAACGCGTGGCGGTCGCTCGCGCTCTTGGAGGCCGCCCCTCCATTCTGCTGGCCGACGAACCGACGGGCAACCTCGATTCGAAAAACGGCCAGGCGGTGATGGACCTGCTTCGGGAACTGCACACGGAAGGCGCGACGATTTGTCTGGTCACGCACGACGAACGCTATGCTCGCGACGCGCAACGCAGCATCCACCTGTTCGACGGCCAGATTGTAACTGAACGATTGACCACAGCGCTTTGATTCGTATGTCTGTGATTTCCGAACGAACAAACCACCAATTGGGAATGGATGTGCCGGTGTCACCGGAAATTCGCCTGAGACGAAAACGACGACGTTGGTTGTCAGTCGGTGCCGCGATTGTGGGCTTCGCTCTGGCCCTGCTCGAATGGTCCTGGCTGCGGCCCGCCGCGCCGGTTGTCGAGAAGTCCTCCATCTGGATGGACACCGTGAAACGCGGCACAATGCTCCGTCAGGCGCGCGGTAACGGCACACTGGTGCCTGAAGACATCCGCTGGATTCCTACCATCAACGCGGGACGTGTTGAGCAGATTCTGATTTTGCCCGGCACGCGAGTGACGGCCGATAGCATTCTGGTTGTCTTGAGCAATCCTGAAGTGGATCAGGCGGTATTTGACGTCGAGTGGCAGCTCAAGGGGGCTGAAGCCGAGCTTGCAAAGTTGCATGTCCAGTTGAATACAGACAAGTTGACCGAGATGAAGGCGGTGGCGTCAGCCGAAGCCGATTACAGCGGTGCGAAACTGGAATTTGAAGTTGAAAATGAACTGGCCAAAGCCGGGTTGGCGGCTGCGGTGACCCTGAAGAAGGCGAGAACCAAAGCCGAAGAGTTGGCCAGGCTGATGGAGATTGAGCGGGAACGGTTGAGCGCCTTCGCCGATTCCTCCAAAGCCAGCCTCCAGGTGCAGGATGCAAAGATTGCACAGCTTCGCGCACAACTTGACTTAAAACGTCGGCAGCAGACCGCGCTCAAGATCCGTGCGGGCATGGATGGAGTTCTCCAAAGGTTGGGTGACCCCGCCAACCCGCTTCAACTCGGCCAGCAACTTGCCGCCGGAGCGGCGGTCGCTCGCGTCGCAAACATGACGAAATTGAAGGCAGCAATAAGAATTGCGGAATCGCAGGCCAGGGATATTCAACTGGATCAACCTGCCGAAATAGATACCCGCAACGGTGTCATCACAGGTCACGTGGTTCGGGTTGATCCGGCGGTGGAAAATGGAACGGTGGCGGTGGACGTGGCTTTTGATGCGCCTCTACCCAGGAGTGCGCGGCCAGACCAGAGCGTCGACGGCACCATCCAACTCGAACGGTTGGACAACGTGATGTATGTCGGCCGGCCTGTGCAGGGGCAATCGGATGTCCAGATCGGGCTTTTCAAGGTTGTAGATAAAGGCAGAGCAGCGGTGCGTGTACCAGTCAAGCTGGGGCGCAGTTCGGTCAGCACAATCGAAATCATTGGTGGCCTGCAATTGGGCGACCAGATTATTTTGTCCGACATGTCGCAATGGGATGCGCACGATCGGCTCAGGTTGAATTGAACCAGGTTGCTGTTGATTAAAGTTGGACAACCGGCGGGGACAATTATCGATTACCAGGAGTGAGCCAAAAAGGTTGTAACCTTTTCCGGTCGGCGGGCATATACTCGCATGATGATGACCGAGGATATGGAGTTGGTGCGGGAATATGCTGCGCGCCAATCCGAGGAGGCGTTTGCTGCGCTGGTCTCGCGGCATCTCAACCTGGTCTATTCGGTGGCACTGCGGCAGCTTGGTGATCCTCATCTGGCGGAAGAAGTTACCCAAGCGGCTTTCATCATTCTGGCGCGCAAGGCGGGATCGCTTGGCCCGAAGACGATTGTCTCCGCATGGCTTTGCCGCACGGCTCAATACGTCGCTGCCAGGGCTGTAAGAACGCAACGTCGCCGTCAATGTCGCGAACAGGAGACATACATGCAATCCTTGTTGAACCAACCCGAACCTGAAATCTCACGCTGGCCCGATATTGCCCCTCTGCTGGACGTCGCAATGGCGGGGTTGGGCGAGAAAGATCATAGCGCCATTGTGCTGCGATTTTTTGAAGGGAAAGATTTGAAACAGGTCGGAGCCGCGTTGGGGGTCAACGAAAACGCAGCCAAGACACGAGTCAGCCGGGCGGTGGAAAAAATGCGCCGATTTTTCAGCAAGCGCGGAGTCACTTTGTCGGTGGCGGCGATAACGGGAGCGGTCGCTGCCAATTCCATTCAAGCCGCGCCGGTGGCATTGGCAAAATCTGTGACCGCCGTGGCTGTTGCGAAGGGGGCAACGGCTTCCGTCCCAACTTTGGGCCTGGTGAAAGCCGGTTTGAAATGGATCACCTGGGCCAAGGCGAAAATTGCCGTCGTTGCAGGTGGCATTGTTTTGTTAAGCACCGGAGTGACGATGATGACGGTGGGGGTGGAATCCGATCACGTGAGGGGCGCAACGCGAGGGCCGGACATTCAAGGTGCATGGGAGGGAGTCACAACTCTCGATGCACCAGGCCTCGATATCGGAGGCGTCAGGCTGGGAGAGAAAGCTCAGACCCGCATCGTATTTGCGATTGATAAAACGAACGGTGTTTACGGCGTCACCGGAGACGTAATTGATTTGGGAATAAAGAACATACGGATTTCCAAGATTATGTATGATTTCCCCACCGTGCGCATCGACATCGAGGGCTGGGGCAGCTTTAAGGCCAAGGTGAATGGAGAGGGGACGGAAATGAAGTTCCAGGTCGGGGACAAGCTCGTCGTTTATGCACGGACCAACGCGCCCGACACGGTGCCGGAGCGGTTGGCGGAAAGTGATTTCTCGCCGCACAACGGTGCTGACTTGCAAGGCTATTGGAAGGGGAAAATCGGCGGAAGACCGGACGGGGCGCCGGTGAATTGGAAAATTGCCGGACAAACCGACGGGACCTATCGCGGGGAAATGGACCGGCCCACGTTGTATCTGGGTGCAAACCACTGGCCCGTCTTTGTCTCTTACAAAGATTCCAAGGTAACACTCAAGCCGATGAGCGGTGCAGGCCTGTTTCTAGGCAAGATCAACGGTGACGGGACGGAGATCGTTGGCACTTGGTATGAAAGGGGCGCTTTGAGGCCGATGACTCTCAAGCGAGCCGAGTATGTGCCTGAATCGCCGTTGCCGGAAAGCGCCTATGCATTCAGTTCCAAGACAGACTTGCAAGGGCATTGGAAGACGGTTTGTGCTGTAAAAGTGGGGCCGGTGATGAAACAGCCTTTGGATTTGGACATCGCGAAGCTGTCCGACGGCACATTTTTATCCACATTAGCAATGCCCTGGTGTGCACTCGAAGGAATGGGCGATCCGTTGTCCGCCACCGATTTCAAATATCAACTGCAGAACGTCCGCCTGGAATGGAAATCGTTGGGCGCTGTATTTGACGGGAAGCTGACGGACGGTAAACTCACCGGCAAATGGATTCAAGGCGGCGCCTCAATTCCAATGATTTTTGAAAGGAGTCAACCCTGATGAAAAGGACCAGCCTGCGACTTGGTTTCACGCTCATTGAATTGCTGGTGGTCATTGCGATCATCGCTATTCTTGCGGCGCTACTGTTGCCGGCTTTGAGCAGCGCGAAGGCACGGGCACAACGGACAACCTGTTCAAGCAATTTGAAACAAATCAATCTCGCCCTCCATCTATATGCCGGGGATAACAGCGATACATTGCCAGCCATGACGACACCGGCTTTAGGTTTCGTGGGAACCAATCATTGGGCGATTTTTTATAAACCCATGGTGATGAAATATGCCGGCCTTCAAGGCGCGCCTTCACTGCAGGACAAGCTCTTCGCCTGCCCGGCGGACACATTTTATTATGAATGGCCAACCACCACATACAAGGGCGAGAGTTTTTGCGGGCAATCCATTACCTATTATTCGAGTTACGGGTTTAGCGGCATGAACGCGAGCACGAACCCGCCACCCGGCATCTTTGAAGAGGATGCTTACGGAGGCGTCTTTGGACTGAAACTCGCTTCAATAAAGAATCCCGCCAAAACTGTATTGGTTGCTGAAGCTTCAACCTTTTTTCCGTGGTCCTGGCATGAACCGAAGCCAATGCCGGCCGGACTGTGCCAGTTTAAGGATGCCAAAAACCTGGTCAGTTTTGTGGATGGGCATGTGAGCTACATCAAGATTTACTGGGACAGCGGGTTTTTTGTGAACGCGTGTAATTACAACCCGCCTGCGGGCTATGAATATCAATGGCGGGGGGATTGATTGCGGATGAAAAGAACGCCCTCACGCGAAAATGCCTTTACGCTGGTCGAGTTGCTAGTAGTTATTGCCATTATCGCGATTCTAGCGGGCTTGTTGTTGCCAGCCTTGAGCAGCGCGAAGGCAAGGGCGACACGAACGACCTGTTCGAGCAATTTGAAACAAATCAATTTTGCCGTCCAACTGTATGCCGGGGATCACCAGGATACATTGCCGGCCATGCCGAACACTGTAAGCGGCGGACTCACATCCAATTCCTTCGCCCTTTTTTACAAGCCTCTCGTGATGAAATATGTCGGCCTCCAGGGCGCACCGTCACCGCTGGACAAGGTCTTTAACTGTCCGGCGGATATATTCTGGTATTCCGGCACTGTATACATGGCTGAGAGTATTTTCCAAAGCACCAGCAACGTCTATTCGAGTTATGGATTCAATGGCCTCGGCGGGACAACCGACACGCTACCCACGTTACCTGATCAGACTAATTCTCCCGGCCTTTTTGGCTGGAAACTGGGTGCGATTAGAGACCCGGTCAAAACCGTTTTGGTTACCGAAGCGCCAGCTTTTTGGCCCTTTTCCTGGCATAAACCGCAAGTGCCTTCGCGAGGATTTGGATTTAACAATGCGCTGAATATGGTCAGTTTCGCGGATGGCCACGCCAGCTACATCAAGATTTATTGGGATAGTAATTTTGATACTTATACAGGTTACTACAACCCGCCTGCCGGCTACGATTACAAATGGAGCGGCGATTGATTGTGTATGAACACCACGGTGCCTTCACGCAGAAACGCATTTACTCTTGTCGAGTTGCTGGTGGTCATTGCCATCATCGCGATTCTTGCGGCGCTATTGTTGCCGGCTTTGAGCAACGCAAAGGCAAGAGCAAAGCGAACCACCTGTTTGAACAATCTGAAACAGATCAATTTTGCGGTTCAACTCTATGCAGGGGATAACCACGACATGCTTCCATCCGTTCCGAACACGATTGCCGATGGATTTGAAACCAATTCCTTCGAAATTGTTTACAAGGACCTCGTGAAGAGTTATGCCGGCCTTCAGGGCGCATCGTCGCCGCAGGACAAGCTCTTTGCCTGCCCGGCGGACACGTTTTTTTATAAAAACTGGACGCCCGTGGCGGATGCCTGGCACAACCAGTCCTATGCTGACTTTTCGAGTTATGGATATAATGGTCTCGGTGGGACAACCCCCGCAGCGCCGACGTTGCCCGACCAGACGTCCTTACCCGGCCTTTTTGGTCGAAAACTCGCTGAGATAAAGGATCCGGTCAAAACGGCTTTGGTCGTTGAAAACTCAGCTTTCTATCCATTTTCCTGGCATGAACCGAAGCGAATACCTGCGGGACCAGTTGGGACGGGAGTTAACAATGCCAGGAACAATGTCAGTTTCGCAGATGGTCACGTCAGCTACATCAAGATTTATTGGAACAGTGATTATTTATTGGCAACCTGTTTTTATGATCCGCCCGCCAGTTACGATTACAAATGGAGCGGAGATTGAGGGGGGCAGGTCGTCGCATAAATGGCATCGCAACAACTGAGAGTGCCGATTCCTGGAGCATTGCCCGGCACGCGCGACCAGTTCCCGTTCCTCCTGAAACGGTTTGCCGACCGATGCGGATGGTGTACATTTCGCCATGCTTTGCCAGATCTGCCAGAAGCGTTCCGCACATGTTCATGAAACCCGCATAATGGGTCCGCCGGGACATCAGACGCGAACCGAGCGACATTTGTGTGAGGTGTGTGCGGGCAGAAAAACTGAACTCCAGATGGAGGAAGAACAGAGAGAATGGAAAGCAGTAACCGAGCGGCGACAGGAACAGAGTCAGGTGCTGAGCCGAGAGGTTCACAAGGAATTGTGGGAACCCCGCCTGGCTGTGATGAAGAGCAATCAGATTCGAACCCGGGGAACAGCGTTGGATCCCCACTGGAATCTCGTATTGGTGGGGGTTGATTCTCCCCTGCCAGACGTTGACCCCTTGAATATGCTCTTTGGCCCTCTCCAAACCGAGACGAGCCATGTGGTGCGACAGGTAAAAGACTGCGAAGTTCACGTAATCCACTGGCACCCAGATCCCAAACAACATGTGCGCCATTTATTTGAGGCGTTCCCGCAGGCGGGCGCAAGCCTGGATCTGG
Source organism: Pedosphaera parvula Ellin514 (assembly GCF_000172555.1). Lineage (NCBI taxonomy): Bacteria > Pseudomonadati > Verrucomicrobiota > Pedosphaerae > Pedosphaerales > Pedosphaeraceae > Pedosphaera > Pedosphaera parvula. The sequence continues at coordinate 33,700 of NZ_ABOX02000018.1, read as the reverse complement.
AAAATAAACTCTTGTTCGTTGAAGCGGAACGGAAGTTGTTTCCAGATCCATACCGGAGTCTGACCTTCTGCACTTTGGCGACTTACCTGCTTGGTTCAGGCCTCCCTCGTGATGACCGTTTTCGCTTCCAGCCCGCCAAGATGTGAGTCGTCGTCTAGGCAGCGGTCATCCGGTGGTCGAATGGAATCCAGGGGCGGATGTATTAGGAAGGCTTGAGAGGAGGAGTTGAGGCTGGTGCAAACAAGGTGGGCTTATACCTTCATGTGTATGGTGAGAAATTGTTGACTCATTTAGAGTGGAACCATACAGTTGGGTTGTATGACAAAGGAGTCGTTAATGAATTTGAAAGGAGTGATTGAGAGTGAAGGGATGTCAGCGGTCCGGAGTCCCGTCTCAAGCGCCCTGGTTGCAGATTATTCCCGATTTTCAAATGTTACGCGTACTGGGTTCTAACGGTAGATAACGCCTTATAACGGTAGATAACGCCTTATAACGGTAGATAACGCCTTATAACGGTAGATAACGCCAGATAACGGTAGATAACGCCAGATAACGGTTAAAAATTTTTATGAGAACCATGGTTGGAGGTGGCACAGATGTGGAAGCCGGGAAGGCCATGGGGATTGCGAATGGCGAATTTCGAGATTCGAATGGAAAGCTGAACCACGAATGGACACTAATAAGCACGAATATGAAAAGGATTAAACCGCGAAAGTCTTCTGGACGGTGGATGTCGCCGGATGTCGGTAATAGACGGTGGATGACGGTTAAAATGTTTTTTGGAAATGGATTTGGAATTCAGAGTTTGGAGGAATGGTTTACTGGAGCGGTTGGAGGTTGACTTGAGCTAAACTGACTTAAACTGAGATAAAAAAATTATTAGGACGAAAGTCAGAATCCAGAACTGGCCAAAGATGAAACATCCATAGAACAGAGGTAAATTATGGAAGGATTGAGTGGAGAGTTCTAAAAGATGAATGAGAACGGGTTATGGATGCAAAAACAACCAAATCTTTAAACGTCTTTCTCTGCGGCGATGTGATGACGGGGCGGGGGATTGATCAGGTGTTGCCGCATCCGGGGAATCCGAGGTTGTATGAATCGTATATCCACGATGCGCGTGACTATGTGCAACTGGCGGAGGAGGCGAATGGCAAGATACAGCAGCCTGTAGGCTTTAAATACATTTGGGGTGATGTGCTAAGGGAGTTGGAGCAGGCGAAGGTTGATCTGAGGATTATCAATCTGGAGACAAGCATCACGCGGAGTGACGATGTTTGGCCGAACAAGGCGGTTTGTTATCGGATGAATCCCGAAAATGTTGGCTGCCTTACTGCGGCTCATGTTGACGCCTGCAGCCTGGCCAACAATCACGTGTTGGACTGGGGATATCTAGGTTTGACGGAGACGATTCGGACCTTGGACAAGGCGGGCACCCCGCATGCCGGGGCCGGGGAGAATGCAGCGGAAGCGGAAGCTCCAGCAGTGCTGGAGGTGAAGGAGAAAGGGCGGGTGCTGCTCTTCTCGTTTGGCTCAGTGACCAGCGGTGTGCCGGAGGAATGGGGTGCGACGAACAAGCGACCGGGTGTGAATCTGTTGAGCGATCTTTCGGAAGCAACTGCCGGGCGGGTGGCGGTCCGGATGCGGCGGTTCGAACAACCGGGCGACGTGATTGTTGCTTCGATTCATTGGGGTGCGAATTGGGGTTATGATATTCCTCCAAATCAAATCGCGTTTGCGCATCGGTTGATCGAGGAAGGGATTGGCATTGTGCATGGACATTCGTCTCATCACGTAAAGGCGACCGAGGTTTACCAGGAGCATTTGATCCTTCATGGATGCGGTGATTTTCTCACCGACTACGAGGGAATTAGGGGCTATGAAATGTTCCGCCCGGATTTGACTTTGATGTACATGGTCGAAGTGGATGCCCAGAAAGGACAGTTGTTGGGTGTCCGATTGGTTCCCATGCGGGTGCGGCAGTTGCGGTTGAATCGTGCATCGGAAGAGGAGGCGAAATGGCTTTGCGATTTGTTCAATCAGGAGGGTGCCTGGTCGGGCACACACGCGCACCTGGCGGAGGACAACAGCATGGCCTTGGATTTGCACTGTGCTGCAAGGCCATAACCTGGTCAGCAACGGAACGATGTTTGTGATCGCCCATCAGGCTGCTTTTCCGCTCAACATCTCGTCTTCGATCATTTCGGCCAGCTCTGCAATGGTTGGCGCCTCGAAAAGGGCGACCATGGAAATCTCAAGATTAAACGCTTCACACATTCGGGAACTCACCCGCATGGCGAGCACGGAGTGACCACCTAAATGGAAAAAGTTGTCATGAATACCAACCTGTGGAATCTCAAGGACATTCTCCCAAATTTCAGCCAGTTGCTTTTGAACTGTGGTGAGGGGCGACACAAATTCCTGACCGGGATCAAGACGGCCGGCGCCCGACGTCGTCAACGCTTTGCGATCTATTTTCCCGTTAGGAGTTCGAGGCAAGGCATCCAACGTCAGGAATGTCGAAGGTACCATGTAGTCAGGCAATCGCTCCCTGGTAAACAGATGCAATTCGTTTTCTGTGATGGTACGTCCCGGGTCAATGGCGAGGTACGCGACCAGTTGTTTGTTATTCGAAGACTCGCCCTGAAGCGTGATGACGGCTTCCCTGATGGCGGAATGCTGCGTCAGCACGGCTTCGATTTCACCAAATTCAATGCGGAATCCGCGCAGCTTCACTTGATGATCTGTCCGACCGATGAACTCAATATTTCCATCAGGCAGATAGGCGGCCAGGTCACCGGTGCGGTAGAGCCGGGCCGACGGATCGGCACTGAAGGGATGGGGAATAAATTTTTCACTCGTGAGTTGCGCCTGGTGGAGATAGCCCCGGGCCAGACCCGAGCCCCCGATGAAGAGCTCGCCCGGCACTCCGACCGGGACGGGCTCTTGTTGCTCATTGAGAATATAAACCTGTTTATTGGCCAGGGGCCGCCCGATGGTGGCGGGGGCGCCGGGCCGGCGCAGGGCACAGGTCGTATAGACCGTGTCCTCGGTCGGGCCATAAAGGTCATACACCTTCCGGACGCAGGGCTGGGTGCGGTAAAGCTCATCCACCAGCTGTGGGGAGAGGGGTTCCCCGGCCAGGTTGACGACCCGCACGGAAGCGGGCAGACCGCGCGTGCGCAAGAGTTCAGCCATGGCCGAGGGGACGGTGTTGAGGAGGGTCACCTCGCCTGAGGCCGGGAGTTGGGGCAGTTCCAGCGCGTTCTCCGCCAGGATCACCCTGCCGCCGCAGCTCAAGGGGACAAAGAATTCAAAGACCGACAGGTCAAAGCAAACGGAGGTGGATGCCAGCACTCCCGCCAGTTCCTCGCGGGTGTAGAGCTCGTGGGCCCAGCCAAGGAGGTTCACCACACTCCGGTGTTCGATGAGCACGCCCTTGGGCCGGCCGGTGGAACCGGAGGTGTAAAGCACATAGGCGAGCTGGTTCAGAGAGGGACGGGTTTGGGAATTGGGGTCATTGGATTGAATCTCCGGCTCTGGTCCTTGGAGCACTTCACTGCTTTCTTTATCCAGACAAACCACCTGCATGTCGGGCAGAGCAAAGTGATCGGCAAATTCTTTTTGGGTCAGGAGCAGTGGAGCGTGTGCATCCTGCAGCACGAACTGGAGGCGGTCCTTCGGGTAGTCGGGATCCAAAGGAACATAGGCACCGCCAGCTTTCAGAATGGCAAGCAGGGCGGTCAGCAGAACCGGCGAACGCTCAAGACAAACGCCGACGAGGGTTTCAGGTCGCACGCCCCAGGTGAGCAGTTGCTCTGCGAGTCGATCGGCACGGGAGTTCAATTCAGCATAACTCAAACTTTGCTGGCCGCAAGTCAGCGCGACTGTCTGTGGGGTCCGCGCCACTTGAGCTTCGAACAATTCATGAACACATTGATCTTGGGAAAATGCGCGCCCGGTGTTGTTCCATTCCAACAGGACCTGACGACGCTCGGGTTCGGTCAAAAGTGGAAGTTCCGAAATGAGTTGGTCCGGGTTGGCGACGATGCCTTCCAGCAATGCTTTGAAATGTCCTGCCATCCTCACGATTCTGGATTGATCGAACAAATCGGTGTTGTATTCAATGCGGCCACGGACACAGCCGTCGGCTTCCCAAAGTTCAAAATAGAGATCGAACTTGGCGGCGCCGTTGTCGACCGGGATGGTTTCGCATTTCAGATCGATCAGATCGAGATCGATGGGGGCGGCATGCAAAGCAAACATCACCTGGAACAAGGGATGGTAACTTGGGTCTCGCTCAGGGCGCAGTTCTTCGACGAGTTTTTCGAATGGCAGGTCTTTGTGTACGTAGGCGGCGGAGGTGACATCGCGCACTTGTTGCAAGCAGTTGCGAAAACTCTGATTGGGAGACAACGAAGTTCTGAAGATCAGCAGGTTCACAAAGAATCCAATCATAGGCTCCAGTTCTTCCTGGCCACGATTGGCGACGGGTGCGCCAACGAGCATATCCGCCTGCCCGGTGTAGCGAAATAGCAAGACCTTGTAAGCTGCAAGGAGCGTCATGAATAACGAAGCTTGTTCTCGTCGGCTCAAAGCTTTCAGTGCATTGGTAGCGGACAGAGAAAGCTCGATTGGCAACAAGGCACCGTTAAAAGTTTGTCGGGCGGGACGCGGTCGGTCGGCTGGGATTTCCAAGACCGGCGGCGCGCCTCCGAGTTGTTCTTTCCAATAGGCAAGTTGCGATTTCAGCAATTCTCCTTGCATGCATCGTCGTTCCCAGATCGTGTAGTCGGCGTATTGCAACGGCAACGGCGGCAGTGGTGACAATTGGCCCTTTGTAAATGCGGCATAGAGTTTCTCCAGTTCCCGGCCCATCAGGCCGCAGGACATTCCGTCAGCGACCATGTGATTTAAGTTGAGCACGAGCACATGCTGTTCGGCGGATAACTTCATCAAAGCTGCGCGCACCAAAGGGCCTTCCGCCAGGTTGAATGGACGACGCATTTCGACATGAATCAAACGGACAATCTCTCCTTCCAATTCTGTTTCTGGAATCTGCTGCAAGTCCATCTTCTTCAGGTGCAATTCCATTGAGGGCGCAATGATTTGCATCAGTTCGCCATTCTCGAAGGAGAAGGTGGTGCGCAGAACTTCATGTCGGCGGAGGATTTCATTCAAAGCTCCTTCGAGTGCGTTGACGTCGATTTTTCCGGTGATACGAAATGCTGCCGGGAGGACATAGACCGGACTGGCCGGATCCAGTTGGTGCATCATCCATAGGCGCTGCTGCGAAAATGAAGGGGGAGCAACATACACCTCGCCTCCGGTCTCAGGGTGGGGCGTAACGTCTTCCGGACTGGTACTGTCGAGTGTCGATATTGTCATAATGATTCCAGTGGTTTTGCCTGCTTTTGAGTCGAACGCGCCCGAAGAGTTTCGCGCGGCACAGCGACCAAGCTGGGTGCTTGATCTGATGGTGCAAGCGTTGGAGCTTTGGCGATTTCGTCCACGATTGCCGCAATCGATGGCCGGGCGAAGAGTTTGCGCACCGAAATCTCCACTGGCAGGAGCTTGCGCATGCGCGTGATTGTCTGTGTGAGCAGCAGCGAATGGCCGCCCAGTTCAAAGAAGTTGTCCTCAATGCCAATGCCTTCCAGGCCCAAAGCTTCTTCCCAAACCTTGACGAGTGCTTGTTCCAGTCCGTCGCGTGGCGCAAGATAAGCAGTTGCAAGATTAGGGCGGGCCTGGCGATTGGCAGTTGCAGATACCGCTGTGTCCGGTTTCTCAGACGAACCGGACGGCTCAGAACTCTGGTTGAACTGTTTCAACCATGCAGTCAGGTCTTGCGGCGAAACTATTACTTGCGGAAGACCTGGTTGATAGAGAATCCGATCCAGTGCAGCCAGACCTTCTGCGGGCGAGATGGCTTCTGACAGATCGAACTGGAGCGCTGGAGCACCAGCGGATCGCTCAAGGTTGGCTCTCCTTTTGTCATGGTCCATTGGTTGGATTCCTTTCATCGAGAATTCCTCGACTTCCACGATCACCACACCATCCGGGTCCGTGATCGTAAGATGGAATGTGGGCATGGCACTGTTTGAAGGCTCAAGACAACGGGCGTGACTGTAAATGCGCCCGGGCAGCGGCGCATGCAGGCGCAGCCGTTTGTACGAGAATGGAATGTACATCAGCTCGCTCTGTTCGTAACCTTCAACCAGATGTAGCGCGAAGGAGGTGGCCCAATCCAGCATGGCGGGATGCATTTTGAATACGTTCAGATCGGCCAGGAATTGCTCAGGCAATTCCATGTACGCCACGGCCTGATCGGTGCCGAAATGGATTCGTTTGAGACTGTTCCAACGCTGGCCTAAAAAGAAGTAACGGTCCTCGCGGGTTTCTGGTCTGGGACCTGTAAAAATTTTCTCCTCCCGGTTGCACTGGCTCAAAATGTCCGGCAATGAAACTCGGTGAGGCTTTCCCGGATCGAACTGGGCGACGGCACCGCGGGCATGTTCCTGCCAATCCATTCCGCGGCGGCTTTCGATCACGAATTCAGAAGCATCGTTGCCTTGCTTTAGCCGCAGCCGCACGGGTTTTGTCTCGGAAGGTCTGATCTCGAGCGGAGCAATAAAGAGCACATCACGCAGCTCAACCGGTCCGCCTTCATTATATTTTTGGAATGCTGCCCGGGCCATTTCAAGATAAGTGGTGCCGGGTATTACGGCTTCGCCTCCCTGGAATTTGTGTTCGCTCAAAACCCAGTAACGCTGGATTGACAACTCATTTGAGAACACCTTTTCTTCAGGTTGCTCCGGGTTCGATGTGACATGGCCGGCGAGCAAGGGATGCCGCGACAGCCCATCGGGAAGCGATTGGTCCGAGTTTGCCCGGGCGGCCAGTTCCGCCGCCATGCCGACCTCCTGCCACGCGCCCCAATTAATCGCCACGGTCCAGGTGCCGTCCTTCGCTGTTTTCCATTGGGCGAACGCATCGAGGAACGCATTGGCTGCACAGTAATCCACTTGCCCAGGCACGCCAGCCAGCGCGCTCACAGAAGAACAGAGCAACAGGAAATCGAGCTTCGTATTCGCCAGCAATTCTTCCAACAACAGGGTTGCGGTGACTTTCGGAGCGAAAACGCGTTCAGCTCCGTCCGGTGTCTTCATTTGGATAAGGCAATCGTTCAGAACGCCAGCGGCATGAATCACTCCGTGAATGGCACCGAATCTTTGCCAGACTTTTTCGAGCACTGGCTGCATCTCTTCCCGTTTGGAAACATCTGCGGCAGCGACCATCACTTCGGCACCACTTGCCTCGAGTGCTTGCAATTGTTTGATAGTGCGGTGGACTTTGGAACCAGGATCTGTGGAGGTAAGAGTGCTTTCCCAATCTTCGCGCCGCGGTAATCCAGTCCGCCCAACCAAGACCAACTTGACCGGAGCTTTTTTGGCCAGGTGGCCAGCCATTTCCAGCCCCAATCCACCGAGCCCTCCAGTAATGAGGTAAACGCCGCCGGATCTGATCGCAGGAATGGAAATTGGGCGCACCACCTGTTCTGCTGATGGAGCAGCCTGACTTGTGCTGGTTTTCTCAGTTACACCTTCGAGCCGCACTGCCTCATAGGTCTGCACCCAGCGTCCGGACCCGCGATAAGCCACGACTCGATCTTCAGGGACGGCATCGAACTCAAGCTCAATCTGGCGCAGCAGCCTCTGTTCCTCCTGCGAGCCTGGCTCAGGGAGCATGACATCAATGCTGCGACATAGGAGGTTGGGAAATTCGCGCGGAATCACTTTGCATGGTCCCAACAAGAGTGCCTTGGCGGGTTGGCGAACTGACTCACCAGCCAATGCTTGCATGCCCTGTGAAATAATTGCGAGTTGCATTGGGTGAGTCCAGCCGACCTGTCCGATGGCCTGTGCCAGGAACAATAGACTGTGAAAGCTGTAATTACTGGTTCGCTGGTTCAGCACAGGTTGTGCTGAATTGTCCTCATCCGGGCTTGCATTCCAGAGGTGCACAATCCTTTCTGGAACACGACCCGCCTCAGTAAGTTCCTTGAGCAATCGCCAATAGTCCGCTGGTTTGTGCGGATCAATAATGAACAAGTTATCGCTCATTTTCCAGAATCGTCCGCCTATGCGGACTGAGACTACCTCCGAAGCTTTGACCTGCTCGGCCATGGACTCCTTGGCTGATGCTTCCAGCTGCTGGCGGAATCGTGTTCCAAGTCCGGATTGATCTTCAAAAATGAGCCAGCAGCATTTTTTGGTGGCTGCCGCTCCGGTTGGAAGCGGCAATGGAGATCGTTTCCATGATGGCTGATAGAACCAATCCGTCAGATCGGTTTTTTTGGACAACCCATTTCGGCCTGCCTCTGACGCGAATGACAGTTCACCGCGCTCAATCCAGTAGCGTTGATGTTCGAACGGGTAGGTTGGCAGGCAAACGCGGCTCCGGCGTTCCCGGGCGTAAAAGCCGGTCCAGTCCACATTCACTCCCGCCGCCCATGCGCGCCCCAGAGATTGCAACAGAAAAGTGAGGTCTGAATGCTGATCCTCCGGATGGCGCAACGAAGTAAGGACTATTTGATCTATGTTTTTGGCCGGATGCCGCATCGTCAAACGGCTCAATGTGCGCCCCGGTCCAACTTCCACCAGGACTTGGTCCGATTCTTGCAAAAGTGTCTGGAGGCCTTCAGAAAAGCGTACGGCCTCTCGGGCATGTCTCAGCCAATATCCGGGATCTGTGGCTTCCTCTTCGGTAATCCAGGTGCCAGTCACGTTGGACAGAAACGGGATCTGTGGCAGCTGCAATCGAATTTTGCGGATTTTCTCTGCGAATGGTTTCAGCATCGGTTCCATCATGGCCGAGTGAAATGCGTGCGAGGTGTGCAACCGGTGGACAGCGATATCTTTTTCCTCCAGTTGCTTTTCAACTGATTTAATCGCTTCGAAGGGACCCGAAAGGACGCAGAGCTCCGGACCATTTATCGCAGCCAGCGAAATCCTTTCATTAAGGTAAGGGAGTAACCGGGCTTCCGAGAGTGGCACTGCTATCATGGCTCCGCCAGGTTGCTCCTGCATGAGTCGGCCACGAGCGGCCACCAGCGTCAATGCATCCTCCAGGGAAAACACTTTTGCGAGACAGGCTGCGACATACTCACCAATGCTATGCCCAATCATCGCCTGAGGCTGCAGGCCCCACTGCATCCAGAGCATCGCCAACGCATATTCGATGACAAACAAGGCGGGTTGGGTTATGGCGGTCTGGTGAATTTGAGTGGATGCCCAGTCGGCCAGTTCGGGGCTGGGAAAGAGAATCGTCCGTAAATCCTGGCCGAGGTGTGCCTGAAGTAATTTCGAACAACGATCCACAGTCTCCCGGAAGGCGGGTTCAAGTTCGTAGAGTTCCCGCCCCATGTTCACATACTGCGCCCCTTGTCCGGTGAACATAAAGGCCACAGGGCGCCCTTTGTGTTCTGTTGTGCTGGTGAAGACGCGTTTCGGGTCAGCCTCTTCCAAAGCTTTGATGGCATCTTCGACGTTTTCGCTGACCACCAGTCGCCGATGGTTGAATCGTTTCCGGCCGGTTTGCAGGGTGAAGGCCACGTCGGCCAGCTTCAGTTGCGGGTTTTCTTTCAAATATCCGATGAGATTTTTCGTGGCGTTCTCCAGAGCCGTGTCGGTTTTGGCTGAGAGCACCAACAGTTGCTGCGGCCGGGATGATCCCGATGGCAATGCTTCCGGTGCCTCCTCGAGAATCAGGTGGGCATTCGTGCCGCCGATGCCGAGTGAATTGACCCCTGCCCGGCGGGGCGTTTCACCCGCTTTCCAATCGGTTAGTTTGCTATTCACGAAGAAGGGACTGTTGACGAAGTCGATCTCCGTATTAGGTGCCTCGAAATGCAGGTTGGCTGGTATTTGCCGGTTTCGCAGCGCCAACACTGTCTTGATGAAGCTGGCCGTCCCGGCGGCTGTATCCACATGACCAATGTTGGTTTTCACCGAGCCGATGCCACAAAATTGTGTCTTGTCGGTGGATTTGCGAAAGGCTTGCGTGAGCGCCGTCACTTCAATCGGATCCCCAACAGGTGTGCCGGTCCCATGCATTTCAACGTACGAGATGCTTTCTGCATCCACGCCAGCCACAGCCATGGCCGCAGCGACTACCTCAGCCTGTCCACTCACACTAGGTGCAAGATATCCACCCTTCATGGAGCCATCGTTATTTATCGCCGATCCGCGAATGATGGCCATGATGGAATCACCATCGCGCATTGCGTCTTCCAGTCGCTTCAAGACCACCACTCCGGCCCCGTTGCCGAACACGGTGCCTTTTGCATCCGCGGAAAATGCGCGGCAATGCCCATCTGGTGAAAGAACTTCCCCTTCCCGATAGACATAACCTTGGTCCTGCGGCAAAAGAATGGTCACACCACCCGCAAGCGCTGTGTCGCATTCCCCCATGAGCAGGCTTTGACAGGCCAAATGAATCGCCACCAGCGATGTGGAACAAGCCGTTTGCACGTTGAGGCTGGGCCCTTTAAGGTTGAATTCATACGATACCCGAGTGGCCAGGAAATCCTTGTCGTTGCCAGTGTGCCGCAGGAGAAATTCTCCCACAGATTCCATCAATGCGCTATTGGGCAGCAAATGATAGGTGAGATACGAAACCCGGCCGCTGCCGGCGAACACACCGATGGTCCCGGGATAGGTTTCCGGATCGCAGCCGGCATGTTCCAACGCCTCCCAGGCGCATTCCAGGAACTGACGATGCTGTGGATCCATGATGGAGGCATCTCGCGGGCTGAGCCCGAAAAATCCTGCATCGAAAGACTCCATCTCATCCAAAGCCGGGTAGGCTTTCACAAAATCGGGATTCTTTAGCAAGGCCGACGGTACCCCGGCCCGCGTTAGTTCCTCATCTGTAAAAAATTTAATCGACTCAACACCATTCCGCAGGTTGTGCCAAAACGTGTCCACATTCTTAGCCCCGGGGAAACGCCCGGCCATGCCGATAACCGCGATCTTATAATTGGTGGGGACTTGATCCGAATTGTGGAGACTACTCTCCATGTCGGGAAAGTTTGTATTCATTTTATAATCTGGTTGCATTAGCTCTTCAATCGGGCCGACTCGGAGGCGGCGACGCTTGCCTCGCCTTCGGGACGGGGCGGTCTGAGAGGGCATTTAGGTCTTCGTTGCCTCTGCGAGATTGAGCATGTTCCGCTTGTTGGGCTGGCGACCGGAGCTGCATGCCCCTGCGGAGCCATCGAACTTGTTTCTGTGACCTGATCGGGTCAGTGCCAATTTTCCGGACTGCACGTGTCGCCGGCTGACTGATCAAACATTTGGCCAGCGCGTGGATGGTGGGATGTTGGTACAACTGCACGATGGAAAAATGTTTATCCAACGCGGCGCGCACTTGTGACACGACCTGCATGGCCAGCAGCGAGTGCCCGCCTTGTTCAAAGAAATTGTCATGGATGCCGATTTCCTTCCGACCGAGCACGTCACTCCAGATGTCCACCAGCTTTTTTTCGGTGGCGGAACGCGGTGGTACAACGATAGCCTCTGGTTGCAACTCATGTTCCGGAGTTGGCAGGGCCCGACGATTTATTTTCCCGTTTGGTGTCAGTGGAAAAGCATCCAACAGCACGAAGGCGGAGGGAATCATGTAATCGGGCAGCCTTTGTTTTAACAGCTCCCGCAGGCTGCGGGTCGTAAGGGCTGACTCTGCCACCGGCACGACGTAGGCCACCAAACGGTTATCGCGCGGAGCGAATTCACGAACCACGACAACACATTCCCGGACTCCTGGATGCTGGCGCAGTGTCGATTCAACTTCACCCGGTTCGATGCGGAAGCCTCGCAGCTTCACTTGATGATCCAGTCGCCCCAGAAATTCGATGGTGCCGTCAGCCAGATAACGGGCCCGATCTCCGGTTTTGAAAAGGCGTGCGGCTGATTCGGGCTTGAATGGATTTGGAATAAACTTTTCTGCGCTCAGTTCATTCCGCTCGAAATACCCCCGCACCACGCCTGCGCCGCCGATGAATAGTTCTCCCGGAACCCCGATTGGCACCGGTTGCAATTGCTGATCCAGAATGTAGATTTCCGTGTTGGCAAGTGGGCGCCCTATCGGAATGCGGCTTTCCTCCCTGTTCACCTTGTGGGTGGTGGACCAAACCGTCGTCTCGGTCGGACCATACATGTTCGAAATTTCTCCGGAGATGTGTAGCTGCTTCACGAGTTCCGACGAAAGGGCCTCCCCGCCCAACAGCAAGTGCCGCAGAGAACGAAGCGCCTGCCTTGCGTCTGGATCCCTCGCCAGCATCTCTGCCATGGAAGGAGTACACTGGAAGTGGGTGACGTTGTGCCGGGCGATCTGCCGGGCTATCGCTGTCACCAGGTTTTCATCGCGTTTTTGCAGAACAACTTTGAAACCACGCGCGAGTGTCCAAAATAGTTCGAGCACTGAGATATCAAATGAGATGCTCGTCACAGCCAGCCACACGCCGGACTCCTTCTTTAAATGCTGGTCCATCCCGGCAAAGAAATTCAGAATATTACGATGGGTGACCATGACACCCTTGGGCTGCCCCGTGGAACCTGACGTGTAGAGGACGTAGGCCAGATTATCGGACATCACTTTGTTGCTTGGGGCTTCGGTGCAGTGTGAATTGCCAACTGCAGGCTCAACCCTGCCATTGTCCAAGTACACGACACTAGCCTGGGTGCCTGGAAACATATCTGCGAATTTCTGCTGCGTAAGGAGAACCGGTGATCGTGCATCCTCCAGCATGAATGTCAGGCGATCCTTCGGGTAATCCGGGTCGAGCGGCACGTAGGCCCCTCCTGCCTTGAGCACGCCCAGCAAAGCCGTCACCATGTCCAAGGACACCTCCATGCAAACCCCGACGAGCACCTCCGGGCCAACCTTGAAGCTTTGCAGGCATTGTGCCAATTGGTTGGCGCGCATATCCAGCTCACGGTAAGTCAATTGCTCGTCTCCACATACCATGGCTATCGCGTCCGGAGTCGCCTGAGCCTGGGCTTCAATGGCTTCGTGCAGACAGCAGTTGGTGGGATAATCCTGCTCGGTGCGATTCCATTCCACCAGCACCTGCTGGCGTTCACCTTTTGATAGTAAGCGCACGGTGCCAAGCTTTTGGCGGGGATCAGCCGCCATGCTCCCCAGCAGGGTTTCCAGATGAGTTCCCATTCGTGCCACTGCCTTAGGCTCGAGGCGTCGTTGGTTATAGGAAATTTTGAACAACAGCTCTGGTTCTCCGTAGGCAAAGAGCGTGAGTGGAAAACTGGTTTGATCGATCACACGGAAATGCCGGTTCAACCAGGCACCATCCTGAGCGCGCAACACGGAATCCAAAGTCGCGCGCTCGAACACAACGAGGCTTTCAAAGAGGGGAGCATTGCCCGGCAGTTCACTCCACTGCTGAATTTGAATCAACGGGGTGCGTTCATGTTCCCGAATCCTGATTTGTTGCCCTCGCAATTCCTGAAGCCATGAACTCAAGTTGGTTTCCGGTGCCAGTCGCACCCGGACAGGCACTGTATTTATAAACAGCCCGATCATGGAGTCGGCTCCCTCGATAGTGGACTTCCTGCCTGCGCGCGTGACTCCGAACATAATATCTGTTTCGCCGCTGTACCGGCCGAGCAGCAATGCCCAAGCTCCTTGAACCAAAGTGTTCAGCGTTACATTCTGTTGTGCAGCGAATTGGAGCAGCTCGGTTGTCAACGGCTCGGAAATCCGCAGCCAGTGTTCTTTGTAGTCCGTCCCGCTTGCACCAATGCCACTGTTCATCTGGTCTATCACCAGTGGAGTCGTCGCTGTAAAGCCTTGGAGTTGTGACCGCCAGTAGTCTTCGCTCTTTGAAAGCTCTTGTTGTTCCAACCATTCAATGTATTCGCGATAGGGCCGCACTGAAGCCAATGTCGGCTCCCGACCTTGCCGCAGCATTTCATAAATCGCAAAAACCTCCTTGATCACCAGCGTAAAAGACCGTCCATCGAGCAAGGCATGGCTGAATGTCCATATCAGATGAAACAGACTCCGGCCTGATCGGCACAACACCAGCCGCATCAACGGCGGCCTCCCTGGATCAAAACCACGGCATCGTTCGGAACTAATTAAGGCTTCAAGCCGGAAAGTTTGCTCCTCCTTCGGTATGTTCTGCCAATCTTTGTGTTCGAAAGGAAAAGGGACTTCCTCATGCACCACCTGCAAAGGCGTTTTGAGCTCTTCCCAATGGAAACTGGTGCGGAGCGCCTCATGGCGTCGGATGACCTCTCTCCAGGCATCTACAAATGGTAGAATCTCGAGAACTTCGTGCAGTTCAAACACGATTTGCTCAATATCCACCCCCGAGTGTTCTGAGAGCAGGCTATTGAACAGCATTCCTTGCTGCATCGGAGCAAGCGCGTACGCATTTCCGGAATTGTTTTCTTGGTGAGACATTCCTTGGCCGGAACGCTACGACTGCTACAAAGATCCTTCCAGTGGGTATTGCCCTCAGTGAACTGGGGAGGGAATTCCCCAGTCAAATAAATCGCATGATACTTGCGAAACTTGGTGGACCCGTTTGTAAATCGAACCTGAGTGCGGAACTCGCTGATATGGCTCGGCTTACTTGATAGACTGCCAGTGTGGTTACCTCAGGTAGAACTCACTTACTCCGACTTCGGAACATGGTTATTTTATTTTGGCATTTGATGCAATTTTTGACCGTTTCCTTCCTGCCCGCGACCGAAATCCCTCGTGTCAGCTGAAAAATTTCCCTCCGCACTCAAACAGACGTTTTCCATGAGGCCTTGTTGGCGATCACTTCGAGTCTTTCCAGGAATTTTATTTGGGCTGGATTGATTTTAACCCTTGCCTCGGCGACTGACCAGAAGGCGGCCTTGTCTACCTCAGGAAACTCTTGAAGCTTTCCAGACTTTGGAGGCCACTCTATTTTTACTGTGTTACTCTTGATGGCGGCGGGGTCGCAGTTTCCTTCAAAAGTCCAGGCATGCACAATCTTGCCGGATTTTAGAGTGGTGTTCCCCAAAGAGATAAACGTTCCTTGAGGTTTTGTTCCTGTTTCTTCCTGAAATTCGCGTTTTGCTGCCAAAAGGGAATCTTCACCCGGATCAGTTTCACCTTTGGGAATGGACCAGGCTCCTGCATCCTTGTTGCGCCAAAAGGGGCCGCCTGGATGGACAAGCAGAACTTCAAGTCTGCCCTCCAGGGTACGGTACATCAAAAGACCAGCACTAATTTTCGACATCTTATAAAAATAATAACATACTGTTCAACCGTTTGGGTGGTGTCCGCCACCAGTGCGCTGATGAACTTGCAAGCAAAAGCCGGACTGCAACAGGGCTACAGTCCGGCTGTGCTTGAACCTTTAAATCCTTTTTTCTAGTGCTTGCCTGAACTGCGCAGGACCTTGATGGGTTCGGGAGTCTTGTAGTGGCGTTTGAGGCCGAGCTCCGTGAGCATGCCGCCCGGGACGCGGGCAATGAATTCCGGGAAGCAGCGTTCGACGCGGTCTTTAATGAGCTTCTGTCCGGTTTTGGTCTGCCAAAACTCTCCTTCGAGCTTGGCGATGGCGATCCCGGCTTCTTCGTTGGTCATATTTTCCCGCTTGGCGAGCATCCAGACCAATTCGGGATCGCCCGGCATGGCAACGGGGAAGGGGATGAACTTGAGGGTGATTTCCTGTTCGTCGCTGGCGTCCTTGTCGACGGGGCCGACTTTGATTTCGCTGGTGAATTGGGTGCCATCGGGCATGGAGACTTCGACGGCAAGAGTTTTTTCCTTTTTGTCGGGCTTAACGGTGATGTCGCCATCGCCGAAGGATTGCTGGAATTGCTCGGTGACTTCCTTGACGGTCTTGGGGTCGAGGTCGGGGAGTTCGACTTTTTTGCAGAATTTGTCGAACGCGATGGCGCGGGCTTTGGATTTGAGTTCGCTTTCGATGGCGGAATAGATTTTGCCAGCCAGTTCGGCATCGTGAGTGGCTTTGGGAAGGACACGCTTGAGGAGATCCAGAAGCTGGGCTTCGGTTCCTTTGGTCGGTTTCGTTGCTTCTTTTTCTTTTGTCATAATAAAACGGCTAAAACTGGTCTCATGTTGTGCAGGATTTTGCGGAAGGATTCAAGGCATTAGCGGGTCTCCAGCATGGTAGGGAAATTTTTGATGGTGGATGCTTTTTAGGTTGCCAATCGTCACCTGGCTTCTGATATGCTCCCCATTAACTACCTTTTTATATGCAAAAATTGTTTGCGCGATGTTTTTGCACAGAGTTGAACCCTGTTTGGATGGGAGGCTCTGAAGGGGATTACTTTTATCAAGCAGGAGGAATGAAAAGCGCCGAATACTCGTGGAAATTGAATTTTGGAGAACAGTGACGTTTGTCATGAAAACTGGTGACATGACAATTCAAAGGTTCCGTATAGCCTACTAGCAATACCCCGGTTTAGTCCCTCGGAGAAAAGTGGCTCGTGCCATCCTTGCGAGTGTAACAGCCGGTTAGCAAAGGCCCGGATCAGGCCGAAAGAGAGCTTACTATGAAAAATAAAAGATACCTACACTCAGCCCTACTGGGCATTGCCGGCTTGCTTTTGGCGAGCACGGCCAGTATGGCCCAGACGGCGACGGATTACCTCAACTCATTCGACGACAGCACGAGTACCGCCTCCTGGATAAGATGGTGGGGCAATGACTTTACTCCGACGTGGGACGGGACCGTGGACCGTTCCAATAGTGCGACTTCTGGATCGATGAAGTATTCGATCCCTTACACCGGGGCGCTTCAAGAACAGATGATGACCTTTGGCACCCTCCAAAACAGCCGGGCTTGGGATGGAGGGGTGGTAGTCGACGGTGCTCAGTATACCAACGTGACTTTCGATATTCATGTCGATCCCAGTTCCGGAACCTGGGCGGGTTCGGGTGGCGCAAATTATGGCAGTTTTGATGTGATCTTGATGCAACAAGGCTGGGGGACAATTACTTTGGGCTCAGTTACCATTCCTTCAAGTGCCACCAACGGGTGGGCGCATATTGTTCAACCCATCGACTCCAGCATCGGGGATATTTCCAAGACTGTCGGAATTGATTTCAAACAATGGGTGGATGGTCATCTTCCCAACACATTCACGTTTTGGATAGACAATCTCAAGTTGGAGGCGAAGCAGGGACCGCCGCCACCGCCTCCCAGTCTGAAATTGACCAAGGTGACAACGACGGGACTTCAACTGGTCAGCTCTGCCTCAGACGGTAACACTATCCGGCAGGGTATTCACGCAGTTAATCCTGTTTCGTGGATTGGTGCGCCCAATCCAGTATCCTATTCCATTACAATTACCAATTATCCGAGCAGTTCATATCCCAATTTGCAAACCCACATCTTCCTCGCACCAGGGAATGCAATTCCTAATGGCCCCGGCGATTCCTCAATCGATTGGAACGCAACGAATGTGATTTTCGTTCAAATCCAAAATCATGGTGACGGGACAGCGGGCGCCACCTTCATGTACAAGACGAATGTGGATGGTGGGCCGAATAATGCCGACCGTTGGCAGGGTCAGATCTTCGGCAGCAACACCTTGGCGGTCATAAGTGCTCCAACCATTCTGGGCAAATGGAGTGTGACGTTCAATAACGACACCAACGTCACCATCACGGTGCCTGGGGGAGGTAGCACGAACTTCGTCATGCCGGCAGCTTCGGCCGCGTACTTTGCCGACCCTCTGTATGCCGTCTTCGGCATGCAGCCAAACGTAACTGCCAACATCGGCCAACCGGTTGTCTTTTCAAACGTGAGCATCAGCGGCGTAGCAACACCGGCAGATGACAGCTTCACAACTGCTCCGTTGGATACTTCGATATGGGGGTTGAGTGCTGGCAATAGTGCGGGCGTGACGGTAGTGCCACTCGATTCTGCTTACTGGGTAAGCTGGACACTGCCGGATGGCGGATTCGGTTTACAGATTAGTGGCGATCCTGCCGATTCAAATTCATGGTCTGACCCGGGATTGACGGCGTCTGCATTTAGCGGAAGAAAGAACGTTTTGATCCCAACTTCAACAACTTCAAGCCTGCCTGGAACAAACGGATTCTTCCGCTTGTTGAAGCCTCCCCAATAAGAAGGCGGCTAATGGGCGATTCAAGGGGTGCCGATATATTGCGGTACCCCTTTTTTTGGCGTCTGAAAGATAGTGCTTTTACTGATGAGCTGGATGCAGTTATCAAAATGGTTCAACCGATTAACCTGGATGGTTCTGCTGGGCGTGACGTCCTCACAACCAGCACGCTCTCAGGCAAATTTGCCCGTTTATACCGATCATCTGGTTAATGGTTTTCAGGACTGGAGTTGGGCTGCAAGAAACCTGACAAATACCGCACCCGTTCACTCTGGCAATAATTCCATCCGGGTAAGCGCCATGGGTGGGCAGGCGCTCTATATCCACCATGGGGATTTCAATACTGCGCTTTATACCAATCTCTCTTTTTGGATTAATGGAGGTGCGAGCGGGGGGCAACCCCTGCAAATATCAGGAATTCTCGGTGATACTGCACAGAGTCCAACCAACCTTCCCACCTTGCCGACCAACTCATGGCAACAGCTAAGCATCCCGCTTACAGCCTTGGGAATTGCCAACAAACCCAACTGCACCGGATTCTGGATTCAGCATAAAGGGGGAAGCAACACGAATGATTTCTTTGTAGATGATATTCAATTTGTCGCCAAGGCAGCACCAGTGCTGACCCACATCAGCGTCAACGCCAATCAAGCCGTGCGCAGTGTGGATCCACGGTTGTTTGGACTGAACACGGCCATTTGGGATGGCAATTTCGATACGCCGGAAACCCTATCTTTGTTGAGGGAGATGGGTTGCCTGACCCTGCGTTTTCCCGGTGGTTCACTTTCAGACGAATATCATTGGGCCACTGGAAAATCTCTGACGAATACCTGGTCCTGGGCAACTTCGTTTATCAACTTTGTTCACATCGCCACCAATCTTGGGGCCAATGTTTTTATCACGGTGAACTACGGGACTGGCACGCCCACCGAGGCAGCGAATTGGGTGCGTAGCGCCAATGTCACGAATCATTACGGGTTTAAGTACTGGGAAGTTGGCAACGAAGTATACGGAACCTGGGAGACTGATAGCAATTCAAGTCCTAACGATGCTTTTACGTATGCGACGCGGGCCAAGAGTTATATCCAGCAAATGAAGGCGGTTGATCCGACAATAAAGGTCGGTGTGGTGGCCGCTCCCGGCGAAGCGAGTTACGTTAATGGCAACGCCACCCACTCCGCGTACAATCCCCGGACAGGCCAGACGAATTATGGTTGGACACCGGTTTTACTCGCAACCTTGAAGAGTTTGAATGTGACTCCTGATTTCGTAGTTCATCATAGGTATCCGGAATATACCGGTCAGGAGAGTGATCCAACCTTGTTACAAGACTCTGTGGGGTGGGCGGCTGATGCCGCGGACTTGCGGCAGCAAATCAATGATTACTTTGGGACTTCCGGCACGAACATTGAATTGGTTTGCACGGAAAACAACAGCAATTCCGGCGACCAAGGCAAACAATCGGTGAGTTTGGTTAACGCACTTTATTATGCTGACAGCCTTGGTCAGCTGATGAAAACCGAGTTAAACTCGTTGGTCTGGTGGGATTTGCGCAACGGCAACGATACCAAAGGCAGCATGGATCCTGTGCTCTACGGTTGGAGATTATATGGGGATCTCGGGATGATTGGTAATCTCACCAATAGATATCCTCCGTTTTACGCTGCAAAAACGATGCAATATTTTGCCCGCCCAGGAGATACTGTGCTGAATGCAGCGAGTGATTATTCGTTGCTTGCCGCCTATGCGGTTCGCCGGGCGAGTGGTGCGTTAACCCTGCTGGTAATTAACAAAGATCCGGTCGGTTCCTTTCCGGCTCAAATTATGGTCAACGGGTTTAATCCTTCTTCGGCTGCAACCATAACCTCGTATGGGATTCCTCAGGATAACGCTGCACAGTCCGGCACTGTCTCGCAGGATTTGGCACGAACCAATTTCTCATCTGCCGGAACCAATTTTAATTTCACATTCCCGCCTTACTCGCTGACACTTTTCACGCTGGCCCCGACAGCGCCCAAGCTGATCGTCCTTCCGCAACCCGCTCAATCGGGCTCGTTTGTTTTTCAATTGCAAGGACAGGCAGGTGTCCGCTACTCTCTACAGTATTCAACCGATTTGACCACGTGGAATACCATATCCACAAATACCATGGCAGGCTCGTCTACGAATCTGACCAACGCAATAAATCCAAGCCTACAGATGCAACTTTGGCGCACAGCCTGGCAGTCTCAGCCTTAATTCGGAGAAATTAACCTCTAACCATGTCGTTATGCACATAATCAAGAATAAGCAGGTGCGAGAAAATGTTGTTCGGTGTCGAATCCGGAGTATGGAAAAGGAGTCAAGCAGGCTTGGTAGAAAGGGGTTTACGCTCATAGAATTGCTCGTGGTGATAGCGATCATTGCGATTCTAGCCGGGCTGCTCCTGCCTGCATTGGCCAAGGCCAAGGAGAAAGGCCAGGGCATCCGATGCCTTGCCAACATGAAGCAAATGACGCTTGCCTGGATCATGTACACTGATGATTTTAATGGCAATCTGCCTCCCAACCCCAATGGCCTAACGGCGAAAGGGTGGGTCGATGGTTGGCAGGATTTTACAGTGAACAACCTTGATAACACCAACGTGATCCTGCTCAGGGAATCGAAACTTGGACCATACTGCAATAAATCAACAGGAATTTATAAATGTCCGGCCGACGTTTATACCTGTAAAATTGGCACCACCCAGTTGCCTCGTGTTCGCAGCAATTCAATGAATGGTTTTCTGGAAGGTGGAGCCTATGATTCAGTCAAAACAGGACCTAGAGACAGTTCGGTCTGGTATCCTACCTACAGGGCTTATAATAAAATGGCAGATATCACCAATCCGAATCCGGCGGATTTGTTTGTGTTTGTTGACGAGCACCCTGACAGCATCAACGACGGCTGGTTGATAACCAATCCCACAGATCCGAATAACTGGGTTGATCTCCCTGCCAGTTATCATAATGCGGCATGCGGCTTTAGCTTCGCCGATGGTCATGCTGATGTGCATCGATGGTTGGAAGGCACCACCTGTGTGCCGGTGAAAAAGGTTACAGTTAACTCGTATCCGGCACCCAACAGTCGCGACATAAAGTGGATGGTTCAGCACGCGACGGCGTTAAGGTAGGGGATTGATCTCCTGGGCGGTTCTCCAGCTATAAGTGGGTGCACTTTGTTACGGGCATGTTTACCGGGGAGTGGCACGCAGCAGTCACCCGGAAACTGATGGCGGCTTCCGGCCGGGCCGGGCCATAAATAAATCTCTCCCTTAAAGGGATTCTCTCGAGTATGTTATGATTGTCGCTACTGGCGACAACGAATGACGACGAAATTATTTTCTGAACTGGGGCTTTCTGCTGAATTGCAGAAAGCGATTGATAAGATGGGATTTGAGCAGGCTTCACCGATTCAAGCTGAGGCAATTCCTGTGCTGTTGCAGGGGCGCGATGTGGTTGGTCAGTCACAGACCGGATCGGGCAAGACTGCGGCGTTCGCCGTGCCCGCCATCGAAAAGGTCGACCCGCAGAATCGGTCGGTTCAGATATTGATTTTATGCCCAACACGCGAGTTGGCGGTCCAGGTTTCCGAGGAAGTCCATAAGCTTTCCATTTTCAAGCGGGGCATTCATGCATTACCAATTTATGGTGGCCAATCTTATGAGCGCCAGTTCATGGGCTTGAGGCAGGGCGCCCAGATCGTCATCGGCACGCCAGGCAGGGTCATGGACCATATGCGTCGGGGCACGTTAAGGCTGGACCAGGTTAAAATGGTAATTCTGGATGAAGCCGACGTTATGTTGGACATGGGTTTTCGGGAAGATATTGAGTTTATTCTCCAGGCGGTGCCAACCGAACGGCAAACGGTGTTTTTTTCCGCCACCATGCCGCGGCCCATCCAGGAATTGATTCAAAAATATGCCCGTGATCCGCAATCCGTGCGCATCGAGCAAAAGGCCATGACGGTGCCTACGGTGGAGCAGTTCTTTTATGAGGTGGATCGCCGGTTCAAGGTTGAGTTGCTTACACGTTTGATTGATATCCACGATCTGAAGTTGGGAATTGTTTTCTGCAACACCAAACGCATGGTGGACGATCTGGTGGATCATTTGAATGCGCAGGGTTACTCCGCAGACAGGCTGCATGGCGATATGAGCCAGGCCATGCGCGATCGGGTAATGAATAAATTTCGCAAATCCGGTTTGGAATTTCTGGTTGCCACCGACGTGGCGGCACGCGGCATTGATGTCGACGATGTGCAGGTGGTGTTCAACTACGATCTGCCGTACGATGCTGAGGATTATGTGCATCGCATCGGCCGCACAGGCAGAGCAGGGCGGAGTGGGCGGGCCATCTCGTTTGTTGCCGGGCGTGAGTTGTTTCAGATTCAGCATATTGAGCGATTTACGAAAATGAAAATTCAACGCGCGAAAATACCGACTGCCGATGAGGTGGAAACGGCGCGCGCAAATGTATTCCTGGACAAGCTCCGAGGGTTGTTGCAGGGCGGGGAATACAAGAAACAGGATCATTTGGTTTCCATTCTGCTGGAGGAAGGCTTCAATTCGACCGATATCGCTTCCGCACTGATTCACCAGTTGCAGGCTGGAGAGGCGGCGCCTGCGAAGACTCAACGCGAAGAAGAGCGCGAACGACCGGAACGCCCAACCTTTCGTGAAAGAAGAGATGACCGACATGATGGGCGAGCGGACCGTCCTTCTCGTTTTTCTGAGCGTCGGGAAGAACGTCCTCGAAGGCCGGATTTTTCAAGGGAAGCCAGGCCGGAGCCGGTGCGGCATAGCGCCCCACTGCCAAAGGTGGAACGTAAGCCGATTATCGCCAAGCCCGAGCATCGTAAGGAGCAGGCACCTGCATCTGCACCCGCTGCAACAGAAGCAAAACCCGCTCCTGTGCCACCGAGTGAACCGTCTCGTCCAAAGCCGGCACAGCAGTTTCCTTTTGCCGAGCGTCGGGAGAAGGTATTTCAAAAAGCTGCTCCAGCACCCAAACATAGCCGTCGAACCCCGGATGATTTTACCCGCCTTTATATGAGCGTAGGTGGGGAAATGGGGGTTGGGGCAGGGGATGTGGTCGGAGCCATTCTTGGAGAAACCGGGTTGCCTGCCAAAGTAGTTGGCACCGTCGACGTTCGCGAGCGGCATCTATTTGTGGACGTTGCTTCAGAACACGCCAACAGTATCATTTCCAAACTCAACCGCAGTCGCATTAAGAATCAAAAGCTAAAGGTAAAATTAGCATAGCCGACATTTCTTCTGTCTTTTGAGCGGGCTTTCGAGCCCGCTCAAACAGCTTGAATGATTAGGCGATTCGGATTCTCAACAGCGAACATGGCGCCGTGCGCGCTGCCGGGTTTGGCAGTTCGTTCCAGGGAAAGTTAGCAGGTTGTGAAGCGCCCAGACTATTTGAGTTTGAGAATTTTTCCCAGTTTAGTTCCTGCATCTTCAATCCAGCCGTTGTCGGGAAGTGCGTAAGGACGAAATACTTCCATGTAGCCTTGCTGCTCGTTGTAGTAAAGGGCGCGATGCAATCCCAGCGTGCTCGCCTTGGGTGAGTCTATCAGGCTGGCGGAGTCGTTTGCGCTCATTTGGAAAAGCACACGCATTTCGAATCCGGTCAAAGCCTTGCGACTGAAGAAGCGATTCACATTGTTGTAAGAGTCACAAGAGGCGATTACATGGAATCCAAGGCTGCTGCCTTCAGAAACAATGTTGTTCAATTGCATGCTTGGATTTGCAGTAGTTTCCTCGCTCGCGGAAAAACTGAAATCCTCTTCATAACGGAGCTTGGTGAATTTCTGCAAGTCGTGAAAAATCAGGAAAGTGTCCGGTCCGTGTGCCGACTGCTCATCCTCCGCCCGTTTCTTCATATCGGTCGCGAGCTCGTTCATGATTTGTGCAACCTCGGTATTTTTGACCAGAGTGATTTTGTGCGGGATGGCCTGAATGATACGTTCCAGAAACTCACGTTCTGGCGACTCAGGTGGATTGCCACTAAACACAAAGATTCGCACCGCTCCAGCCGGATACTGTGCCGCCAGCGCCACCAAGCCGACTGAAAGAATCGACAAGGTTGCTTCCTCGCGCTGCCCTACAATGAGCAGATTATTTCCACTCTGTTTTTCGAATACCACTTCGGTGGGCCCTTTGATGGCATTCGGTGAACCCAACCAGATGCGGGCGGTGCGGGTGCGGGTGATGTTTTCGGCTTCGAGCAGGTCTCGTAATAACGGGTTCTCGCGCACACTGCCTGGAGTGTTGCCCTCAAAGACAATTGGGTCTGGATAACGCTTGTTGCTGCGATCAGCCCGTTCCCGCACCCTTTCCAAATGATGATCCCGGTCATCATCGGATATCCAAACCGCCTGGAAGGGGCTGTTGCCTTCCAGGGCTCCAGCCGCGTCGTTGTAAATGCCTTCGCCCGGGCGGGAAAGCAGGCGCGGTGCTGGATTACTGTCATCCATGATGAGATAAGCATCGGCTTCGTTACATTGCAGCGCGATGCGAATGACCATCTGCCCCAACGTTGTGCGCGCCACAGTATAGGCGCCACCCAGCGTTTGCGATCCAAGTATCACATGAATGCCAAAAGCACGGCCCTGGCGAACAATGCGATCAAGCAGAACGGATGCCGATTGTGAAACCCTGTCTTCCTCCACGAAAAGTTCCTGGAACTCGTCAATCATCAAGAGCGAGCGAGGCATCGGCTCAGTGCCGCCGGCTTTTTTATAACCCGCAATATCCTGTGCTCCGAGTTTTCGGAAAAGATCGCCACGTCGCCGCAACTCATCATCAACCCGCTGCAGCACGCTCAATCCAAATTCCCGATCACTCTCAATCGCGACCACTCGTGCGTGTGGCAATCGGTTTGCCGCATAGCATTTGAACTCAACACCCTTTTTAAAGTCGATGAGATAAAACTCCACCTGGTCGGGACTGCACCACAAGGCAAGGTTGGTGATGATGACATGGAACAGCGTGGACTTGCCTGATCCGGTTTTGCCGGCAACCAGCGCATGTTGACGTGTGCCTTTACCGATGGCGAGGTATTGCAGCTTGGTAGCTCCGGTCCGGCCGATGGGCACTTGTAATTCAGAGGTGGTATCTTCGCTCCAGATCTCAGTTTCTGAAGGAGCAACTTGGGAAAACGGCACTTCAATACGGCTGGAATCCTTGCTGCTCTTGCCGATTTTATGAATCAAATCAGTGGCGAGCTCAGTCGCTGGCGGCGCATCGAGAACCAGCTTTGCTCCCGGAATGCTCCTGTTCTGCAGAACACAATCATTGGCGCGGCGAGTGATGCAGGTGCTGTGCTTTCGTAGTTCGTCCGCGACAAAATTGTGTGGCGCGGGTTGCCGTTGATCCCAATGGATCAACGTGTACACTCCGCAACGAGCCCCGCTGGCAGCAATGCTGAGCAATCGTTTGATCGCAATCTCACCAAAATTTACCGGAAAATCCGCGATCACGAGGAAATGGTATTTCTCCGCCATGTTGCCAGCCTGAGCATTGTATTCCGCAATAGTTTCATACTCATTGCGTAAATACATCTGAATGATCTTTTCCATGTGCTCATTCAGCTCGGCCAGCTTTTCCTCAATTTGAGCTGGCTGAGTCCAGATGCGGTTATTGATGATGCGATCCTCGTAATCCGCCAAATGCATCAGGCCGGAAAAGTTTTTGCCCAAACCAACCGGGTCAATGATGGTGAAATTCGCCTTTCCTGCTGGAGCATTCGACAACAGGCGTAAGGTAATGTTGTTGAGTGCTCCAATAATGTCATCGCGTCCCGACTCACTTGTCTCGAAGAGAATTGAGCCGTGATTTGGGTAAGTGAGAAAGAGGGGGGCGGAAAAACGTGCCGGTCCAGGTAGGGCCAAACGGGTGTCTTTGGGGGTAACTTCCGCAAGTTTTTCCACCTCTACCTCAAAGTGTGCAAATTCCGCGGCTTGTGAAAATTCAATTGGAGGTGTCCAGGTTTCCACGACCTTAGGGCTCCATGGCGGAGAAACCTTTTCGGCCAATTTGTTCGCGGCACCAATCGCATCATAGATGGGCTGAACCTTCGTCTTCCATTCCGATTCCAAATTCTCCCAGTGAGCACAATGCTCGGCATTGTGTCTGGTTTCTTTTTCGACCAGTGAAGCAGCCAATTTTTTCTTTGCAGCTTCTGCCTCGTTGTTTAATCGTTCGCCGGTTGCTTGATGTGCGCGCTCAAGTCGCTCGAGATTCATCCGGCGCAAGGCCATGTTCCGCGCAGAAGCCTCCAGTTTTCGCTGGTCCACCTCCTGGGCACGAGAGACTCGCAGTCGCTCGTCTTCCCTGATCGCACTTTTATACTCCTTGTCCACCGCGCCTCTTCCTTCCTTGAATTCCGTCTCGACGCGGGACATTTCCTGCGAATAAGTGTTTTCAGATTTTTCCAGGCACACACTGTGCAGCGTTCTGGCCCTGCCAAGCGCATTGGCAATTGTGGCAGCCAGTGGTTTGGCCCTTTGCTTCCCCATGAAATAAAGCACCAACACCAGCACTATCGCTCCTGCTGTATAACCAATTCCTTCCGTTTGAGAGATATGGATTACTCCGAAATGCTGCAACAACGCTGGTGCCAAAGAAGCTATCAGTAGCAGCCAGACGGGTAGAAAACGGAACAGCAATGGCAGGATGAATCCGCCGAACCGCTTGAGGTCGGTATTCGCTTTGCCAAGTAACGTCCGCATTTCATCAAGCAACTGATGCTCATCCCGGTTCTGATCAACCTTGATGTTTTTCTGCGCGCGCAGGAGAAGGCGCACAAATCCCCGATAACCGCTAAAGGAATTCCGGGCAGTTTTCTCCAACTCGTCCAGGCTGGCCAACTCTTGCGCGAGGTTGTTGCTAAATTCTTCAAAATTCTTTTTGGTCTGATCCAGGCCGTCATCGTGATCGCGCTCCAATTGCATCAACTTTTTTTGAAGCACATATTTTCTGGACCCGGTCTCATTTTCCGTGGCCGACATCGCATGATCCTTGCTGGAGCGATGCGCCCGGGAAATGCGTCCTTTGCGCTGCTCGTAGCGGGTTTCACTGGCCTCCTTCGCGGCCCGGTACTTGGCATCCTCACTCGCCAAATCTTCGGCTAACTGTGAAGCCTGCGCTTGGAGCGCCTCCTCGTTCCACCGGCGCTCCTTGGCCAGTTTGACCGTCAGATCGTGGTTGACCCGCTCTTCCCGGGTGCCGAAATCGCGAACTGTGCTCTTCAATTCTTCGAGCAGTTCGACCATGTTTTTTACTTCAAATTTGCTACTCACAGTCGCGTCTGACTTTCGTTACAAGTTTATCTAATTTTTCGATGATCATCACCGCCCGCTCCACACTCTGCTGCAGTTCATCCAAATATTTCTTCTCGAACTCTATGCTTTTGGCATCCCTCCAGGATTCCTTGGTGTCATCCCACTTCACCCGCAGTTGCGTGGTCAAGGTTGCCAATCGGACTCCGTTTCCGCTCAAACTCATAAATCCTTTCCCTCCGCAGCGCTTTTACTCTCCGGCTCTGAAGCTGGAACCCCGGCCGCTCCGGCAGAGGCTTCTGCATTTTCACCGGTCACCTCCACGTCCGCGCCAGGTTCGGCCATCGCCCCGGATGGCGGGGCAATTGCCGCATATTCTTCCAACGTTATGATCATTTGCGTCAGGTAAACGACCGCCTGGGCCATGTCCGTGGCAAAGACGCTATGCAGTTTATCCACCTGTTTCTCGAGTGGTTCGGCTTGATTGGGAAACTCCCGGTCCCAATACTTGATCTGCTTTAACTTTCCTTCAGCATGCACCAAGGCCCGCTTTGCATGCACCACCGCCATTTGCTCCGCCACACTCGGCTCCCGCAAGTTTGACATTTTGGAGCTAAACAAAGCTGCCTGCGCCTCTTCCACTTCCTTGGCGACACGCTTTCTTTGGCCCTCCCACAGCATCCGTTGCTCCGATTCTATCCAGTTCCTCGTGCGCTTCACATCCGAACTCACTTCCTCCACCGTTGGACGCGCCTTGCTCAGGTAGATGATCAATGCTTCGCGAAACGACTTGATCGCATCCAGCGAGGTAATGTTGGCCTTCTCTGCCATGATTTAGCGTTGCTTTAAATACTCTTCAATGCGTTCCGCTTTCCGCATCAAGTAGGGGGTGTGCTGGTTGGAAATATCGATGAACTTCTTCAAAGCCTTCATCGTCTGCTTGAATTCCTCAGAGAATTTGTTGTGCTCCTGGTCCTGCCAGGTATCGCCCAGCGACGCAAACCTTGCGTGCAGCGAACCCATTTTAGTCTGGAGGTCGGCATTGAATCGCTTCAACTCTTCGGCAAAACGCCGGACCTCTTCGGGATCCATTATTGCTTGCGGCATAATCGTGTTCGTTATAAAGCTGCCGGACCATTTAGCCGTGCCAAGGCCATTTTCATAGGGCCTTTCATCATGCTAGATTGTAGCGTAGCGCCGCGATTCTGTCCAAGTAACCTTGTTGTTGAACATTTTTCATGCAGGAAAATTTTTTGTGAAGTGCCGTTATCTGCCGGTAGCTGCCGCTGGTTGCCACTTCTCCGTAATTTCCTGATGCCACCAGCTCTGCACGTTCCTGTTTCTGAATGTCGCAACGCCCCGTCGCTCACCTGCGACCAAATGCCATGCAGTAACGCGTCCCGTCCGAATGGAAGAAATGGTGCTGCGTTCTTTGTCATTTTCTGTCTCCTTGATCTTGAAAACTTTGTTTCGGCTGCATCCAATAAAACCGGGCCAAACTTTGATTGTGATTCTCTTAAACACCGCCGAACCTGTCAATTGGAAACATAAGAAAAGCAAAAGTATCACTCGAAATAATCTTATGCCGGTGCTCTATTTCAGACGTTATTTTTCTAATATTCGAGGCTCGGCCCGGCCTTCTTCATAAGCTGGATGCATACACGCGATGGGTATTCTATCCATCAGATTCCAAGGTTCTTGAAGCGTTTCCCTGCCGCTCTGATTCCCTCGCCATGGGTGAGGATTGGTACAAATGCAGGTCGCTTCAAAAAACTGTGAAAAAGAATTTATTTCGCTGTAAAGCTCGTTAGTATCCGTCCTCATATGCAAATCAAAGTGTCGCAATTCGGCTTGAACCTTGCCCACGCGTGGGCCACCGCTGCCAGCTCGGCAAAAAAAAGCCGGATCGTTACTTTTGTTAAACTCACCTCTTCCGATGGCGCCTTCGGTTTTGGTGAATCTGCCCCTTCCAGTCGCTATGGCGAAACTCTCGAAACCGTCACCGCCTTTCTCGCCAAGATTGATCCCAAACAGCTCTCCTTCGATGACGTGCCTGGCAGCATGGCTTACCTTGATAAACTTTCATCGGGCGATTTTGCTGCGAAAGCAGCCGTCAACATTGCGCTGTGGGACGGCGCAGGAAAAAAGGCGCGCAAACCGATTTACGACTTGCTGGGACTTGGCTTTACCGAGAATAAACACATTACCTCCTACACCATCGGCATTGATGCTCCCGAAATCATCCGGCAAAAGGTTTTGGAAGCGGAACAATATCCCGTCCTTAAGCTCAAGGTGGGCGACAAAAACGATCGGGAAACAATGGCCATCCTGCGCTCAATCGCCCCTGCCAAAACCGTCCGTATCGATGGCAATGAAGGCTGGAAAACAAAAGAGGAGGCTTTGAAAAACATAGAGTGGTTTGCGCAGGACAAGAACATCGAGTTTGTCGAGCAGCCCATGCCGGCCGATAGCAACCCGAAGGACCTGGCCTGGCTGAAGGAACGTTCACCCTTGCCCCTGTATGCGGACGAGTCTTTTTTTGCGGTCGCCGATGTTTCCCTCTGTGTCGATTGCTTCCATGGTGTGAATGTGAAACTGGTCAAAACCGCTGGCATCAGCGGTGCCTATGAAGCCTTGCAAGCCGCCAAAAAGGCCGGCCTGAAACGCATGATTGGCTGCATGGTTGAATCCAGCGTCCTGATTGGTGCCGGTGCCCACCTCGCCGAACTGGCTGATCATCTCGACATCGATACTAACCTGCTTATCACGAACGATCCATTCCAAGGCACCACCGCCGAAAAAGGCATCATCTCCTTTGCCAAGGCATCTGAACCTTGTGGGCTGCGAGTCAAAGCAACGCCTAGTTTTGTGATGTAGGCTGGAAGCGAAAAGCAGTCATTCGGGTCCACGAGCTTTTTCGTAATATCTCCTCAGTTCTTCGATTGAGGAGAAGCAAACACCCCGTTCTTCTGCAATGAGTTCAAAGAGTGCCCCGCATTGTCTGCATCGGAACAATGTCCCGTGCCTTTCAACATTGGTTTCCAATTCTTCAAACTTCGATGATGGAACCGGGAATTGTTTGCAAACTTTACAAGCCCTGTTTAAGTCCGATTATGCGGATTTCTCTTCGGGATATTGAGGAAGTTTGGGGTCCGTTTTGCATGCTTCAAGATACTTCTTTCGGGATACTTTTTTGCCCATTATATAATAAGTCTCTAAAGGGAACTCACCGTTTTCGTCCCAACACTTCTGTCGGCCATTCGGTAATCCCTTGTAAGCGTCTAGTTCTTGGGAAAGGATTCCGTTATCGTACCAATCTCTGTGTACTCCTACACCGTGCTCCATGGAGTATTCTCCAAGCAGCCTACCATCCGTAGCCCATGCCCGAGTTACACCGTGTTGAAGTCCATTCTCAAAAGGAATTTCAGCGGCAAGAACTCCATTTGGATGCCAATGCCTTTTCAACCCATGTGGACGGCCATTTTGCATGGGAATTTCGGCCCGCAAAACTCCATTCGGGTGAAATAGACGCTGAACTTGTGACTTCATGAATTGCTGGATAAATACACTCTTCTACTCTAATTGAGCAACTGTTACCGCAATTTGAATGTTCCCATGCTTCGAGCCTTCAACTAGTCTACCTGCCTATGCAGGTAATTCGCTGCGATGCCTCATTTTCAGAGCCAATCCTTAACATCTTCAACGATGCTATTCTCAACTCCACTGCGCTCTACGATTATAAGCCGCGCACCCTTGAGAACATGGCGACCTGGTTTGATTTAAAAACCAAGGGAAACTTTCCCGTCATTGGATTGGTCACCGATGCCGGTGAACTGATGGGCTTCGGTACTTATGGCACCTTTCGAGGATTTGCTGGCTATAAATACACAGTTGAACATTCCATCTATGTTGACGCCAAGTTCCGCGGCCAAGGCTTGGGCAAACGGTTGCTGCAGGAGATCATTTCCGCCGCGCAGGCACAGGATTATCATGTTCTAATCGGTGTCGTCGATTCCGCAAATTCTGCCAGCATCGCCCTGCACAAAAAGTTCGGCTTCACCCACGCCGGCACCATTCGCCAGGCTGGGTTCAAATTCAATCGCTGGCTCGACGTCGATTTCTACCAACTCGTTCTCCCAACTCCGGGCATTCCAGTCGAGTCCTGATCTGCTTTCCATCTGAAGCACCAGTTACTTCCCGCGCGTCCGAGTTACGTTTCTGGTGAATTACACGATCTGCTGTGCATAACTATTCCTATGTGAAATGTGTGAGAATGGTACGTTATGCGTGAAATTCCTACGCATTCGTATCATCCGTTTTACGTATGCTTAAAAACATTTCCCTCATTTTTCAGGGAAAATCGATGATTCGAGTTAGTCAAGTTGCTCTGGCAGGAAAAGTGCTTATGTGCGCTTGTCTGTGTTAGACTCTTGAGATGGCGGCAGGCGTTACGGGTCTTCGAACCACCCACTAGCGTCTGCCGCTTTGTTTTTGTATTTATTGGAAGCAATTTTATCCCCGCGCTGGAAGGAGGATTTGCACGTGTCGGTTCCCTGTTTACTAGCGATTGAGCATAACGCCTTGGCTTCCGTTTTGGAGTTTCTCCTTGATGCGCTTCTCTGATGGCTTTGGACCTTTCGGTAATCGCGGTTGCCTCTGAGCTTAGCCCTGCAGCTCTGAGGGATTCCGCATAGTCATCGAGAAAGATTGCAAATCCCATGGGATCCATCTCCGGTGCGCCAGCCTGCTCCAATACGTTTTGCGCCTGCTTGAAAATGGGCACGGCTTTCGTGAATTGCTGCGTGTCGTGGAATAAACGAGCTAATTCGCAGAGGGTGGGGGAGAGCAACTTATCGGCTTCTCCTCTTCCTCTTTGGATCACTCCCAAGGTATTTGTGAAGCCGAGCTCAGCCTCCTCATAATTCCCTAGATACCCTGTAACACGAGCCCAATCATAGAGCGCCTTCGCTTCTGCTGCGGGACCCAGATTGCCGGACTGCGCGATCCAATACGCACGGTAATATTCCTGTTTGGCTGGTAAAAAATCTTCCCGTTCCTCCGCGCGGATACCCGCGTTGTGATATCGAGTCCATGTTTTAGCATTGATCGGGCTTCGGCAGCCCGCTGTCATAATGAGCAAGCCAAATCCAGTGCTGAAAAGGAAAGTCAGAAATCTCATGCTCGGAATCAAGCAAGAGAGATAAATGAGGTTAAAACCAAACTCAACCCCGTAGATGGCCAAAGAATCAGGAAATACACATTGTTTCCTTAGTTGAGGAGTCTGAAAACCGGAGTCAAACTCATTTGCGAAAGTGAAATTGGGCACGGGCAAAACTCAAAAGCTCCAAAAATGCCTGTTGATTCAGGGTTTTAGTATGAGAATTTCGAACACATGCACACCATCGAGCAAGTTCCTCCATTCCAACGCCTTAAAACTGCCGTCGATGTTGAACGAAATGCATTGGCCATTGCGGCTTTCGAGTAGTGAAGAACAGGAAAAGCCTGGGCAATATGCTAAATATCAGATCCAAAAAATGGCGTGAAAGTGCATTATGGGATAAGTTGAATTGGGCAAGCTGAGGGCAAAACGAGATGAATTTGATGATCATCAAATGCCTTTAAACAAAGGGAAATAGGGCTAAAATGACAGCACAGTGAAAAAACTGTAAAAAAACTATTGCAGGGGAGAGTGGAGTTGATTAGATTGGCAGTGTTCTTTGGATAGCAAATAGCGGTGATGCGACGGCGAAAGAAAAGTGATAAAAAGCTGTTGACGCTGACGGATGGACTGGTTAGGCTGGTTCAACGATAAAAAACGTATCTCAGATGCCGAGATGCAGTATGGATGATCGGCGCTGAGGGTTTTTTGTCCCCTGGATGGGGAAAAGAACGAAGATTTTGGGTGTGCAAACACCCGCTGCTCATTGAAAATTGAATTGTGCGATAAGTTAGAGCCCCTTGAAGGCATTCAAGTTAGTTTGGATGTTTTCGAGAGTTTTAAAATTGTAAATAATAGTCAGGCTTAATCAGCCTGACGGAACAAACTAACGTTTTTAACGGAGAGTTTGATTCTGGCTCAGAACGAACGCTGGCGGCGTGGATAAGACATGCAAGTCGAACGCTAATCAAATTGTAGCAATACAGTTTGGTTGGAGTGGCGCAAGGGTGCGTAACACGTGGGTAATTTGCCATAGAGTTGGGGATAACTCGCTGAAAGGCGAGCTAATACCGAA